>JAYTBG010000238.1:0-9739 GCA_043737055.1 Chitinophagaceae bacterium
TCCTCGTTAGGTGCTGTATAAACGCAATAAATTTTATCTCCTGTTACATAACTATGGAGCCACTCAATTTCTGGTCCCATCTCTCTCAGGACGCCGCAAGAGGTTTGCGAAATTCCCTGTAGCTGTTCCGGTGTTAAGACTCCAGCCCCTGGAATTTCTCTTTCAATTACATACTTAGGCATAAAATAAATTTTAATTTTCGTTATTAATTTTCTGTCAAGGTGGCCTTTCCTGGAAGTAGCATACTGATGGGATTCCTGTCTTAAAGATATAATGGAAAATCCGGATCTCAAATGATTTGCATCTGTTTCAAAACACAGGTTCTTCAGAAATGAGGAAGCTTTTTCTAAACTTCGGGGCATGATATTAGTTTTAGAAAGACCTATGCGTATAATTTCTTTAGTTATCACAATTAGCTCCCTTCTTTCACTGGCAGGATGTGCCACAATGAAGCCTACTGCTTTTGAAAATGGTGAACCAAAACTTGATCCTGTGAAATTTTTCGGCGGCCGCACCAGGTCTACCGTTGTAGTGGAGAGCCGCGGCGGTAAACCCACCACCCGTATTACTACAAAAACCGTGGGTAGTATAAGCAATGGTATTTTGTCTATAGAGCAAGACCTACACCCCGAGGGGCAAAAAGCAAATTACCGTGTTTTTAAACTGGTGCAGGTGGATGCGCACCATGTAGATGCCACAGCCGATGATATTGCAGGCACCGCCCATGGCTTGTTGTATGGCAACCAGTTTAGCTGGACTTTCAGACGCAAACTAAGTAATAGAAAATTAATCAGGCACGTACGCATGTCGCAGAATATGTACCTCATGCCGGATGGCGAAACAATGATCATACGCAGTGTTATTCGGAAATATGGTATTGTGCTGGCGCAGATCAGCGAACAATTTGAGAAATACTAAAGTGCTTACAAGTGGTTATCCTAACCCGTTGCCCGGATCACCAATTAGCCAGTCATGATTAAGAATAATATTTTTTATTTAAATGGACGGGCACTCTGGGGTTGATCATCAAACCAATGATCTCTACAACACTACATTCAGCAACCCTTATTGTTCCCTCCATAAAAAATCCAGGCAAGCCGACTTTAATTTTATCTTTATGATAGCTGCGCATAGCGGGAGAAATGATCCACATATTGGCAGTACCCGATGCGGGTAAAGTGATGCTGTTATCCTCGATCAGTTGGCCGTTTAGATCTTCAAATTCTGGCCATATCATAAACACCTGGTCGGAGTCCTTATGGTCAGCATCCCCGTACCAAAAGTCTGAACGATAGCCCTGGCGAGGTGGACCTTGCCTGCATCCCTTTTCTATATCATAGAAACAGTAGCTCACCTTAAAATCTGGCGGGTGCTTCATCCTTGTGGCCATTGTGATGTACATATCTTGAAGGTAAATAAACGGCAGCAGTAAAGTTAATGCTGCTTTGGCTGCACACTTTACTTGCATGCTATTCAAAAGCAGGAAATGGATTTCGCCGATGACAGGTATTACAACCCACTACGTGCAAGTACTCTGGTCGTATGCTACTGTCAGTATAAAAATATTTTGTATTGATATCCATGGTAAGCCTGATTATTTTTCGGGCTTCCTATTTCATAGGATTGTCCAAAGAAAAATCAAGATTAGTCTTAGCAGGAGCAAAGCTGTAGAGGGGTTTCTTAGCAGGAATATGGCAGAAGTCGCAGGACACTTTTAAAGCGGTGCAGTAAGCATTCATAATGCTATCCATTTTATTTTCGGTAATGTCTTTCGGTAATACTTGCAGGTTTTTATACTTTTCATGGGGGTTTATCCCGGCAGCCATTACCATAATGGCAACTACCATTAGTGCAACAAGACTGGTTGATTTTATGGAGGTGGCCATGACTGTAATTTTTTATCTGAAGCGCTGCAGATTTTAGGAAATCAATGTACTCACAAAAAATTAATTTATGTAATGTAACCCTGATAACAACGTACACAGCCCGGGCACAACCTGCATACCACAGGCATTTAACATCAGCAAACCTTTAATTGATTCTATTAATGTTCTTAACGATCAGTTGAATTTAAATCCCGGATATTTTTCTGAACAGCAATAGCACCAAAAAGTGCCAGTAAGAAAGAGAAGGCGTAAAAACCTTTTTCACTGGGGAGCATAGAAGCATTCCACAAACCGATTACCAGCAACACAATGGAAAGAATAGTAGCAAACCAGCAAAGGCCATAATAGATATCGGTGACAGGTAAATTCTCCAGGCGGTCTCTAACGGATTTTTGCACAGACACCACTGCAAACAGGCCAAACATGAGAACGGTGAAATAATACCCTTTTTCGTTTAACAAAAGATCAGAGCGCCAAAGGCCAATTAAGAAACCAATCATGCCGGCGCCGAGTGCCACCCAGGAAGCTGCTATAAAAGCGTTAGAAGGTTTTAGTGCGGTCATTATAGTGAGTTTTGTTTGCACTAAAATAATGGCGCATTGGTTAAAGAAACTGTAATGCAGCAAAGCAAGATGTTAAGGTTGCTTTTTTATACGGCAGCAAATGCGTTACTACTCCAAAGATCGTATGCAGCATTCCGATGCAGAGTCCCGGACGCAGCCCGGCAGATTAGGAATCACAAGTGATTCGCCAGAGCGGAACAGTTGGGCCCGTGGGGAATCAAGCAGCTCAGTGTGAGAGCATTTATTTGGTAAATCATGAATGTTGACGTCGTGGGTGAAGACACCCGACGACGGCGGCCGGGAGGGAGGATGGCCGTGCCAAGTGCCGCAGTGTGGCCAGTGCATGCTCTTTTTTTTATAAGAAGGTAATAAAAATGCCTTATGTTTTGCCCAGTGCATTGTACCCGCAAAAACAGTTTATACTGCCCAACATTATGAGCCAGCAGGAAGTAATACAACTGTTTGCAGCACCTCTTTCTTTAAAAGAATATTGTGTTATTGGATTGCTGTATGGCAGCGGCCTGCGCATAAGCGAAGTAACTGCTTTGTGCGTGCAGGATATTGAAAGTGCCGCTAAGCGAATAAAAGTAGTGCAGGGTAAGGGCGCAAAAGACAGGTACACTTTACTGGCCGGTAATTTACTGGATAAATTAAGGCAGTATTATATAGCGGCAAAAACTTTTAAATACCTTAGTTCTTTCACAACTATGTAGATGCTCAGTGCTCAGAAACGGGGGTTGTGATTTGCTTTCAAACTTTTAAATACCTTAGTTCTTTCACAACAGCAATCGATGAGATCCTTGTTGGAAGCGGGTTGAGGTTGTTTTGCAGGATTAAAAAATGGGGAGTTTGCCCGGTTTTTTAATCCTGTTTTTTTAAGTTAAAACATTTCTAATTGCTGGGGAGGGGGCGCTGCAGTAGTTATCTTCTGACCGTGGAAGATCTCCATCATGCTAAACTGCTTGTCTGTAATGCACATGATGCCCACATGACCTTTTTCGGGGAGGATGCTTTTAACCCGTTTAATGTGTACCTCGGCATTTTCCCGGCTGGCACAATGCCGAAGGTAAATACTGAACTGGAACATCTGGAAACCGTCTTTCAGGATATTTTTTCGGAACTGCCCGGCTACCTTCCGCTCCCTGGCGGTTTCGGTTGGTAAGTCGAAAAATACAAGTACCCACATAATACGGTAAGCATTTAATCGGTTATACATATTGTAGGACGATATTGCTCCATTTAATAATCTTAGGTTACTTCCGTAGCAGCATTGCTATTCTCCTGCTTTTGGACTTCCTGCCCGGACGCACTAAGTTGGGTTTGCAAATTCCGGGTACAAAATCTTTCTTTGTTTTCCTTCAAAGCACCGGGCCAGCGAGGCGGTGGTTTTTTGCACGGCCACCATCAGCGGACTTTTCTCCTGGTTGATCTGCACATCCATTGCGGGAATGTTGAGCAGATCTTTTTTCATACCTGGGTGTAACTCCAGGTAGCGCCCGTTTTGGCGTACTATGGTCCATACTACCTGGTCCACAAAAGGGCGATAGGGTTCCATCACATCATCTGCCAGGCAATACGCATTGTATTGGTTTTTATGAAATATGCCCAGCGTGGGCAGCAGCCCGCTTGCCACCAGGTTACGGGCCACTACTGCCCGCAGAATGGCATACCCGTAATTCAACAAATTATTCGGAGGTTCGCCAAAGCGCTCCCGCTTGAAGTCGGGGAAAATAGGAAAAAAATTTTTCCAGTAATATGCGGCGGCAATAGCTTCATGGTTGTCAGCATCACCGCTCTTGACCTCCTGCGCCCAGTTACGCAGGTTTTTGGCTGCAATGTTTTTACTTTCCAGCATCGTGGCCTGGTTATTTATCTTGGCACTAACCGTTTGCTGCCAAAGTTGCTTTTTTAAGGGTAGCGTTGCCTCTACCTGTGCCTGGAAGCGGGCACTTTGCAACGTATGCCCATCCAGGTTGAGCATCAGGCCGGTAGGGTGGTGGCTGTTGTCGCAGGTAATTAGTGCCACATTATTGGCCAGTAGCTTTGCTATCAGCGCCTGGCTGATAGTTATTTGCTGGTGATCCAATATTACCATCCCCACATCTTCTATTGGCACCGTTTTGGTTGCGGCTGGCAAGGGTTGCCCGGCCACCATTTCTAGCGGATAATTGATCAACAATTGTTCATTGCTGGTACTGAGGTAAGCCGGGTTGGAGAAAAAGAGGGTGCGTTTAATCATGCTGGAAATTTTATCTAAACCGTTTTATTGCCATGATAGATCGCCATTTATTTGTATTTTAAAATCTTTATTTTCAATGGCGCAAGTGAATTTGTCTGCTTTAATTTTAAGCCTGTAAGAGTTAAGTTTAGGATCAAATAAAGTGTCTCCATCGCCCAGCAATTCATTTTTCCTGGCCTCCAAATGATTTTGTAAAAATAGGTTGGGTGTCCCCATCTCATTAAACTTATAAACTCTAAACACTCTCTTTAGCAAACTTGTCCTATCTAAATCTTTTAGTTCTTCAATGTTTTCTTTAAAGAATATACACTTCGTACCGGGTTTAAGGATATGCGCCAATGGAAGTTCGATCGCATTTTTCCCCTTGCCAGAAGACAAAGTGTTATAATAGGGTTCTGTCTTTAAGTCGTTTTCTCTTTTGAGCTTAAGTTGCGATAGTTCAAATAAGCCCATAATTTTAAAAGCCCGGTGAGTTTTATTATCGATAGTCTTTTCATAGTATAGGCAATAAGTATTCTCTTCATTTTGAACATATACACTTTGTTTATACTCATGCCTGGATTTGAAATTATGAGCCCCTATTTTTAATGCTTTCTCAGTTGTTAAATAACCTCTTCCTGCAGCAACCTTGCACCTTATTTTTTTTATTACTTCATTTCCTTTATGAAACGGAACAGGCTCTAATTTAGCTTTGTCAAAACTTAAACCACTTGCCATTCTCTTCGTCAATTCATTTTCTACAAGTTCTTTTATCTTGGGATCTACGATATGTTTAATATCAGCTATGCTGGTAAAGGAAGAAATAGGATACCGTTCTACTAGTACAATTGCTTCACCATTATTTATTGCTCCAAAATTACTCAGCTTATGTAATTGTCCCCTTATACTGTCTCCTTTAGCTACTAGTGCAATTTTATTTCCTTGGTCATCTAACTTGTAGTGCCAACGGTTATTGGCTGATTTTTCTTTAACAAATTGTAGCTTACCCCGCTTGCGTACTTTCTTTTGGGTAGTTGTAAGCGTCCGATGTTCTGGTAAATAATTTATCAAAACTGTTTCTTCAATATTTAAAATATAATTGGTTGAAAAGTTTTTCCAGTTACTGGGTGATTCGTGGTAGGGCAGGTTCTTCTCATTGGCCTCATTATACCTTAATAAGATTTTGTCCCTAATAGCATGCGGAGGTATGAGCGTAAGTATAGCTGCATCAATAGCGTGGTGACTGTGTTTGGTTCTATTTTTTTTCTCCAACCTGGGTTGAATCTGGTAGATTTTTCTAAAGTCTGCGGTGATATTTCCTTTCTGAACCTCCACCTTTTTGAAAATCGTTTTTAGGTAGGGCAACGCATATTTAGTAATGGTTTGTGTGTCTCTCAATTGACTATTGCGCCATCCTGCCTTATACTCTGTTGTGGTAAAAGTTTCCAACTTATAGCGCCAGTAGTCCAATTCCATTTTAAGGTAATGGCGCTTTATAATAATGTTGTTTTTTGTTTCCTTATCTTCAGAATCCTTGTCTTTCCATTCCTGATAAGTTTTTTCCAGTGCTACGATCTTTTCAAATTTTAAGAATATCCTTTTTCCATATTTGGTTTTAGCTTCCTCGTCAGCCAATCGGCCAAAGATGCTTTGCATGGTGTGTAATATGGGTTTATAGGTAATACCTTGGTGCACGTATTCTTCCTGATAGTTGGGACACTCTGATGGGAGTTTCTTTCCTTTTATTTGTTGGTTATAAGTTTTATCGGCGATGGTTAAATTCTTTAGTTCATTGTCAAAGCTCATGCTTGCAGGGATGCTATGCTCGTAATCATATTTACTTCCATTAAGTACATCACACAAGTTTATTGTTTTGCCTGTATAAATACAAAGCCTGTTTTGTTCTTCCCATAACCGGATTTTATCGATTATGTTTTTATCATTGGGATTAAAATTTGTCAGGCACTCCGTATTAATTTGTTCTATTTGTGTTTTATACTTTTCGTTTTCCGCCTCTCTGTCTCTTTGCCATCTTTCTATAGCTTTTCTTCTATTTGCATCGTTTAATTCCCGGGCTATTTCAATTACGATTTTTGTATCGTCATCAACTTTATTAATTTCTAATAAGTAGTTAATTAGTTTTTTCAGTTTATGCAAAGTCTTTAACGCCATAGGATTCTTAAAGCCCTTACTGATCGGTTCCGGACTTCCCAGGTATTTTATTCCATTTATTTCTTGCGCTTTTAAATAAGTTTCCTGTTCGGAGGGGTGCCACAAAAACTTAATTCGCTCAGATGGTATGTCGTAGGTCTCACTTAACCAGTTAAAGATTTTATCATGTAGCCGGTCATTTTTTTCAAAGACATTTTTTGATAATATCCTTTTCTTCAAAAAGTTTAAATATTTACTACTAACAAAGTCTATTGCCAATCGTCTGTCTGGCTCATCTAAATTTTCCCAGGATACTTTTCCAAAAACATCCTCCAACTTATGTTTAATGTCATTAATGTCATCCTGATCAAGTTCATATTCCGGATCCATGCCAAATCTATGCACAGCGGATAATTGATCATTGATTAATTCATTTACAACCTGGACATACTTTTTCTCCCTGTAATTCTCTTTTAAAATTTTTCTAACTTCCTCTCCAAAATGCAATGCCATATCATTGCTGATACTTTGCACATTGAGGACTTTGGGTAAGTTAGCTAAGTATACCGCATCACTATATAAAAAACCTTGTTGCAAATAGGGCAATATCTTTTTTATTGCATTTACACTGAGCGTGGCGTACCCTTGCTGCAAGCGTATCTTCGAAAAAGTTTCAGCGTCCTCGATATTTAGTTCCAAATTTTCTAGAGCAAATCTTTTCAGATATTGCCCAGCGGTTTCTGAGGTTTTTTTATTATCGCTTTTTACTGAATGAAGATGCCAGAGATCCTCAATATTATATTTTGTATTTTCTTCTTTCGGCAGATTGAGTAAAATGTTATTCCAGCCTGTCTTGTTCGCCCAATCATCACCAAAAATTTGCCTCATCTTGTAATTAAAGGATATACTGATTACTTTGGTATCATCTAAAAACTTGGCACCAATTTCAAATCCTACTTTTTTTAATTTGTTCTTAAGGGTTGAGAGTTTAAAATCCGGGGAGGCTTTGTAAAATTCAGGGTAAACTATTGTTGTTAATACTTGTATCAACGGCATACCTGCCTGGGAACCCTGCACAGGCATTATTTTTAAATTATTAATAAAAATCCAGGTTCGGTATTCTTCATAAAGTGGATGGCTTATTGGGCACCTCCTTTTATTACTTTCAAAAGTACATACACCCACTAATCCTTTTTGGCTTCTTAATGGTCTTTGCCAAATAATTGCTGTCCACAGTTCCTTATGCATAAACTCCAGACCATGTATTCTGCAAATTTCTTTTAACTCTGCCTCAAAGCGGCTCCTTAAATTATACCGTTTTCTAATTCTTGTTTTGTGTTCTTTTTGTATCTCATATAACGCTGCACCTAAAGTTTTAAATTTATGGATGTAAGGCTCTATATCATTTGCCCCAATTGCTCCAGCATCACCGCCACCTTTCATGATCGTTTTACTTAATTCATTTTTTTCATTTTCATCTATATCCGATCCGTCGTTATACCCTCTTCTTTGAACAATCTGGTATAATACTCTCCCGATAATTTCTGGTTCATCTTTAAATATCTTTTTAAAATCTTCATTTACTATTAAGCTTCTAAAAAGATAATAGCTTTCATGTTTGCTATATCCAAGTCGTTCAAAGTCTGGTTTGCCATCACCGTCAAAATCAAACCTTAACCATTCGATAAATTTTGCTTGGATAGGATATTTTCTTCCCACACCTTTTTTATAATGACGCCACTCATTCAACTGCTCAATTGACAAGGGGCACATTTTGTTTTCTATAAGGCATTGCAATAAGGCCCATTTTCGATATTTCTCTGCTTGGTAGTTCCTACGTTTTCCTCTCGCATCAGTTCTTTTTTGAACCATTGGGTGTTCTCCTGATTTATCCTCAGCTACACCTTTGTCAAAGGTCAAAACTCCCTTATGAATAATTTGATTTTCAGATTCTGATGTATCTCTAATTGCCCATCCTATAGAATTTGTTCCTAAGTCAATCCCTAATATTTTTTCCATTTGTTTTAAATTTTTCTTTTAGTTTTACTATCTAAGTTTGAAAGCTTATCACAATAAGGCTATAAGCCGAAGATTATTCTTAAACCCTGCGTACTCCGTGGGGTTTTATTATGTCATCTATTCCGTTGTGTAAACATTTACAACAGTCCCGCCTCTGGTGGGATTTTTGTTTTCAGGAATATTTTATGGTTTATTGTAAATTCTAAGCGGCCAGGCATTAAGAAAGGTTCTGTTAGTCTATGTTACAATATAACCAACTTTTGGTATTTGTAAATTATGGTTTCCCGCATCCCTAAATTCCTTGTCTTCCTTTAGGTGGGCATATTCATCTAGTGAAAATTTTTTTCTGCAGAGCTACCAGAGCTCATTTATTAGAAAGTACACACGTCTTTGTTGTAGGTATCTCCTAGTCCAATCAATATTTTCGCCTTGGTCGGCATCTCTACCGTGGCCTGGGCTGTGACGGGCCACCAATGATGCAGCAGCGGTCTTACCATTACCTTTTGAGGTCTGCAATCCCTTGGGGGCTCACAGACGTCAAGCCTCCGCCCCGAAAGGATGCATGACATCCATGAAGAGAAGTCTTTCTCTTTTAAAGAGAACCCACCCATCAACGAGGAGAAGCCTTTCTCTCAGGAAGGTAGGCCGGACATCAATGAAAAGAAGCCCTTCTCTTAGGAAGGTAGGCCTGACATCAATGAAAAGAAGCCCTTCTCTTAGGAAGAGAAGCATTCACGCTCCAAAGAGAAGCCATTCTCTTAAACAGCGGATACCATCATGGGCAAAAAAATAATCCTGCCGTCGAGCATTGCACAAATGTTTCATCTAAGCACTTCAGCCCCATATCGCCAAACCGATATGATATGCAGTGCTTTATTTTGATAATCTACATTTCTTAATAT
>JAYTBG010000239.1:0-86052 GCA_043737055.1 Chitinophagaceae bacterium
CCAAGTGGTGTTATGGAAAGTAATTTCTGGAATGATGGAGGACAACTTTCTCAGCTGAAATTTAATAACCTCGACATTAAAAAGAAATACAGGATCGGATTATTCGGTAGTGCAGTTTTCTCTGGGGGCTATTCAGTTGCCAACTATGCATGCAATGGTAAATCAGTACAGCTCAATAGTCTTTACAATAACTCTAAGGTTGTATACTTAAATGATTTGGTGCCAGTTGACGGCGAACTGATTTTGGACGTTACCACAGCAGCAGGCTCTCCTTACTGTTTTACAGGGGCCGTTACCATAGAGTCTTACGACGATATAGAGCCGGTTCAGCCACCTATGACCCGTCTGAAAGATGATGGTGGACAAAGTTCGACTGCTAATGCTGCTCCAAAGTCTACAACAACAGATGGACTGGCGAAAGCGTTGATGCCTAAGGAAGTGGTTACTACCTCAGATATCAGGGTGTTTCCAAATCCTTTTACAGATAGAATTGAGGTTCAGTTCTTCAACGAAAAGAGTTCTGTTGTAACATTGCTCATATACGATCTAAACTCAAAATTAATTCATAGGACAGCAGATGTAAAACACGCTGCAGGTCAAAATAAGATTACAGTTAACTTGCCGTCGGGTAGGTCAATTCTGCCAGGAAGCTACATTGTAAGCATCATGATTAATGGCAAATTGGCTAAAGCAGTAAAACTCATAAAAGTCAACTAAGGGAAACCATCTATTAAAAAAAATCTGGTGCCTACGGGTACCGGATTTTTTACTTTTTCTAACCTCTAAAGAAACTAATGTGGATCTCCTCTATTTTTTGAAAGTATTGTATAGAAAAAAGTGGACGATCATGGGTCTGACTTTTCTCGCCATTATTGCCGCATTTTTCTTTCTTGTAAATAAAAAACCTCTTTACACCTCCTTAGCCCAGTATTCCACCGGTTTTACATCAGAAAGAATAAAACTCGTCGATGGTTCCTCTGCAATAGATCTCTTTACAGTTGATGTAAAATTTGACAACGTAATAGAAACCATGAAGTCTCCGCAGGTTTTGAGCCGTATCTCCTATTCCCTGCTTTTGCATGACCTGACAACTCCTGCAAGTGCCTTTAAGATTCTTTCAGAAAAGGATAGGCAGAATGACGCATACAAAGTAGTTAACCGGGACAGTGTGAGGCTCCTTCTTACAAATAAGTTGGCTCAGAATGACCTGCTAAAATCAAATATTAAGAACGAATATCAAGCTCTTGAATATCTTAAACTTTATGGTTACGATTATTACACTCTCCTCGGAAACTTAACAGTATCCAGGGTAGCTAGAACCGATTATCTGGATATTTTTTTTAATTCAGAGAATCCAAACTTGTCTTCATCGGTAGTAAATTCTATTGGCGACGAGTTTTTAAACTACTATAAAAATTTAAACCTTAGGCGCACCAATGAGAGTGCTCAGAGTATAAAAGACCTTGTTAAAAGCCAGCAAAACAGAGTTGACAGTTTGGGCAAGCAGTTATTAACCGAAAAAATTAGCCAGGGTACTATAGACCCAGTAAGCAGAACGACAAGTGCCATGGAAACCGTAACTGGTTTGGAGACCAGGCTGGCAGAGGAGAAGGGTAAATTTAACGAACACTCCAATCGTTACAATTATTTAAAAACAAGGCTGTCGGAATTGGAAGCTAGCATGGGTGGAGGGGGTGGTAACGACGAGATTGTGAAACTGACTAACAGGCGAAATGAGCTAGCCGATGAACTTAATAGAAAAGGTGGGAGCGACCCCGTATTAGAAAAGCAGATTGCGGATCTACGTGCGCAGATAAATGCAAAAGCTAACTCGGGGTCAGGTAAGGCTAAAGTAAAAGATGCGATAGATGCATTAAAGATCCAGCTCAGCGAGGAGAGTGCGATGTTAAATGCATCCAGATCAACGATAGCAGATTATGAGTCAGGGATTCGGCGTTATATGGGGATGACAAATACCAACCCTGGCAGTGGTGTAAAGATGGACGTTATACAGACCCAACTGGACATGGAAAATAAGCAACTTGGGAATGTGAAAGAAATGTACAATCAGGTACAGGGACTGGCGAAAGATGACCCAACTTCTAACTTCATACAGACCCGTATTGGTCAACCAGCATCAGAAGCAAATTCGAAAAGAACCATGGTCAAAATGGCTCTTTCAGGAGTATCTGTATTTTTTCTTTCTGCCATATTTTTCATTTTTCTAGAGATTTTTGATTCGTCTGTAAAAACACCTGGGATATTTAGCAAACTTTCTAAAATAAAGATCGCTAATGTTGTAAACCAGGTAAATCTAAAAAAAGACAAGGCCTCTGCGATCATGCTTCAAGAAAGTACCGGCAATAAGTTTCAAAAGAATGACGTCTTTAAAAATAATATTCGAAAGTTGAGATATGAGTTGTTACATTCCGGAAAGAAAATATTTTTGTTTACAAGCACTCAAAATAAGACAGGCAAATCAACAGTTCTCGAAGCCCTGGCCACCAGCCTAACGCTAAGCAAGAAAAGTGTGCTGATATTAGATATGAATTTTACCAATAACTCGCTGACCAAAAGTTTCAACACCGAGGTTTTTATCCAAAATATATTGCAAACTATTAATTTGTCTAAACCTGTCGCTCAACAAAACATAGTTGGCAAGACTCAGATTGATGGGCTTGATATCATTGGATGCAAAGAGGGAAATACCACACCATCTGAAGCCCTTTACAATGTAGACATCGCAGCCCTTTTCAACCACCTGAAAGATGGCTATGACTTTTTGTTGATAGAGGGTCCTTCGCTCAACAATTTTGCCGATAGTAAAGAATTGGCGCAGTATGTGGAAGGGGTTTTTACCGTTTTCTCAGCGGACTCATCTATGCTGCAGGTGGACATGGAATCTATGAGATTTATTACTGATTTGAAAAGCAAAAATCACGGCGTAATATTGAATAGAGTATTGACAGAAAACATCAATTCCTGATACATTCCACTAACAGCTTAATGAAACCTCCCAGACATATATGGATTGACTATGCCCGGGGGATCGCTATAATCCTGGTGCTCTATCGCCACGTTTTTGAAGGAATAAAAAATTCCGGTATTTCTATCAAGGAGTATCTTCCAATTGAGCACGCAAATATTTTATTTTTTAGTTTCAGGATGCCACTCTTCTTTATAGTGTCGGGAATCTTTGTAATAAGTAGTCTTACTAAAAAGGGCATCAGCAAGTTTGTCGAGACCAAAGCACGACTAGTTTTGTATCCTTATTTTGTATGGGGGATAATGCAGATAACGCTTCAAATTTTACTAAGCGATTACGTAAACGCTAATAGAACAATTCATAGTTATGGAGAGTTAATTTATGCGCCGCGGACGATCGACCAGTTCTGGTATTTGTATGCACTCTTCAACGTGTCTGTGCTTTATGTAGCGGGAGTACATTTTTTGAAAATACCAGCCAGGTACAACGTAGTGATCGGACTTGTTTTTTTCTACGTTTCAGTAATCGCATATCAGTATAAAGTAAACCTTGGGTTCCTGGGAGACATCTTACATTATTATTTATTTTTTGCCATTGGCGACGCCTTCAGTTCCTTTATCAAGAATGATGATAATAGAAAGTATTTTGAATCCTGGAAGTTATTTGCAGTTTTATTCATTCCATTCATACTAACCCAGCTCTACTTTTTAAACACTAACCTTAAGCATTCAGCATTGAATTATGAGTATGTAGAGTTTTACGAGCCATTAATCTTTATAGGAATCGCTCTTACGGGAGGGCTGTATATTATTTTCTTAAGTTTTCTGTTACAAAAATTAAAGGCGCTAAATTGGCTGCACCGGTTGGGCCGACATTCGTTGTACATTTATGTAGCCCATGTGCTGGCGTTGGCAGCTGTGAGGATTTTTATGACAAGAGTACTTGGAATATACAACGTGCCACTGCTGCTGGTGATTGGAATTATCATGGGCCTGCTGATACCCTTATTGTTGTATAAACTTGCCACCAAACTAAATATGTACTGGATTTTTACGTTAGAGCCGGAAAAGAAGTCATACAGTCAGATAAAAGCATATTAAAAAAATTTTTATACCGCATATGAAATTGAGTAACCCTAAAAGTAGATTTCATCTTAACATCAAAAGTAAAGACAAGGTACTCGATGTTGGTGGGGGACATAATCCGCACCCAAGAGCTAATGTCGTAGTAGATAAATACACCGAAACAAACTATCACCGCAGTGGAGATATTAAAGTATTGCAAAAGCAAGAATTTATAGCTGCCGATGGCGAAAAACTTCCGTTTAAAGACAAAGAGTTTGATTACGTAATTAGCTGTCATGTACTGGAGCATGTAGAAGATCCGGTAAAATTTCTGAGTGAAATTTTTAGGGTGGGCAAGCGGGGTTATATTGAAACCCCCTCATTGCTTGGAGAATATTTTGCTCCAAGAGAGTCGCATAAATGGATACTTCACGAACATAAAGATCGCTTATACCTTGTTGATAAGGAGAAGATGGGATTCATATACGGATACTATTTAGGAGACTTAATTCAGGAGTATCTACCTAAAAATAGCATTGGTTTCAAGATTGCAGAACGCACCCATCCAAACCTACTTACCATCAGGATAGAATGGGAAACCGATTTCGATTATGAGGTAGAACCTGCCGATCCGGAAATTAGGAAATATTTTTCGGGCCGCTGGGAAAATGAATGGGCTAATGATTTTTTTCCGGCAAGGTCTTCAGGGCAAGAATTAAAGGAAGCTACAATTGCGTTTAAAGATATTTGCAAAAGTTTTATTCAATCTAAGATTCTAAAAAAGTAGCATCTTTAATCGCATTAAATGATACCGGATCCTAAAAATAATGGATGGTTATTGGCAGGCCTATACAATGGCTTGCAGAAATTATCAGTTCCTATTTTTGGGGTGCTCAGTACAATGATTTTGGCGCATAAGGCTTTAACCAAAACTGAAATGGGAGTGTGGTCTCTTTTTTTAGTAGCTACTTCCTTTGTTGAATTGATCAGGCAAGCATTGGTTAAAACATCCCTCATAAAATATATTAATCATAGCAGCAAAGAAGACCACAAGTATGTATTGTCTGCAGCGTTATTTTTAAATGCCGTTGTTACAATTGTTCTCATTTTAATACTATTGGTTTTCACACCCTGGATTGCAAGGGTGCTGGAAGCGCCTGCTTTAGAACCCATGCTATACATCTTTTTTGCAGGCATGCTACTGCTTATTCCCTTTTCGCATTTTGAGTGGATCATGTACAGCAAATCCCAATTTGTCGGGCTGTTTTGGACGTTTTTCGCAAGGCAGGGAATTAGCCTCCTACTCATGATTGCCTATTTGATTTTTAATGATAAGATCACTTTAAACCAACTGGTGATTTTTTATTGCATAGGTATACTACTGGGAATAGGAGTGGCCTACAAAAACGTAAAGCATCAGCTTGATAAAACTTTTGTATTGTCAGTGGAATGGCTGAAGCGCTTATGGAATTTTGGTAAATATGTTTTTGGCTCTGGCTTAAGTACACTCGTTTTTGCAAATGCATCCCAGCTCATGTTATCGCCCATTTTAGGGAGCATGATGTTTACTGGCTCGCAGGGTGTGGCAGCTAGAGTCATAAACCTGGCGGATATGCCCTCGCAGGTGTTGAGTGATATGCTTTTTCCAAAAAGCGCTAGAAAGGAAATTGCAGAAAACAAGGATATCATTAAATATTACTACGAAAAAACAGTGGGGGCCACACTGTGTTTTACCATTCCTATGGTATTATTTATTCTGTGTTTTCCAAAGCTTATCATCCTTATTATTGCAGGGCCTCAATACTTAGATGCAATTCCGTATTTACAACTCATAAGCTTTAGCGGTATTTTCCTGGCCTTTTTAAAACAATTCGGAGTCATTCTTGACTCAACAGGAAAACCGCAGGTCAATTTTTTGACTATAACCGTTATAGCATTAGTACATGTTTTCTTTACTTATTGGTTTATAACACACTTTGGATTTATTGGAGCCGCATATGCACTACTATGTTCGCATGTAATTGGTTTTTTTATCACTCAAACATTATTGTATAAATATTTTGGTATCCGTTTTTTAAGTTGTTTTACCCATGCATTCAAATTTTATCCTGAGCTTTTAAGGATGGTTTTAGACAAGACACAATGGAAGAGAAATTAATTGAACCCAGAGATATCATAATGCTTGGCATTCAACCATGGGACATCGAAATTGGGTGTAATTTTAAAAACATGGCCATAGAAATCTCAGAACAATACCGGGTCTTGTATGTCAACCGTCCCCTGGATAGAATCACCTCCCTCACTGAGCGATCTGATATTAGAACCATCAATCGTAAAAAAAGCATCAGGCAAGGCATTGGCGTTTTAACCGAAATGCAACACAGGCTTTGGGTATTCAATCCTCAAACAATTTTGGAGTCCATCAACTGGATGCCACCCGGTATAATATACACCTACTTTAATAAGAGAAATAACAGGAAACTTGCCAATCAAATTCGCAAGGCCTGCGAAAAACTCGAATTTGAAAATCCATTACTTATAATTGATAATGATTTTTATAACGGGTTATACTTAAAAGAATACCTGGCATCGGATTGTGTAATGTACTATCTAAGGGATTATCTTTTATCTCAGCCCTATTTTTACAAGCACGGGGTAAGGGCCGAGCCGGCTATTTTAAAAAAAGTTGACATTGTTACTACAAATTCCTTGTACCTGGCCCGGTATGCAAAAAAATACAATCCCACTTCGGCCTACATAGGTCAAGGCTGTGAGGTAGACGAATTCGAAAAAAAGCCGGACACCTATCCTGAAAGCTTAGCTAACATTAAAGGGCCGATTATAGGGTATTGTGGCGCCTTGTTGAGTTTACGACTGGACATAGATTTGTTGATGGCTATTGCAGAGCAGCGGCCGGAGTGGAATCTGGTTTTAGTGGGCCCGGAAGATGAAGATTTCAAAAAGTCTAAACTACACCAAATGGCCAACGTATTTTTTCTTGGCCATAAGGAACCGACCGAACTTCCTGCATTAGTGCATAATTTTAATATCTGTATCAATCCCCAGGTAGTGAACCAGATGACCATTGGCAACTACCCCAGGAAAATAGATGAGTACCTTGCCGCTGGCAAACCCGTAGTAGCCACCAGGACCGAGGCTATGGAAGAATTTGTTGACACTGTATATTTATGCAGTGGCTTACCAGAGTACCTGGAGGCTATTGAAAATTGCCTTGTAAATATGAAGGACGAAACAGCGATTTTAAAGAGAAAAGAAGTTGCCCGCTCTCATACCTGGAAGGTTTCTATTATGAAATTATACGCAGCAGTAAATGCATTTTTCAAATCAGATAATTATGCTGGACGAGAATGACACCGAATCGAAAAGCAGTAGGTTCACAGAAATCATTTCTTTGATTTTTGTAACCATCGTCATGATTTTTTTATTCGTTAAAATAGTTTTTTATTAACACCAACTTTGGCAAGGCAGCAATCACATATTACCAGTAAGTTTCACTCTTGGTTTAAGAAGGAACTGATCCAGAAAAAATTCTCCTCTCCTTGGGGTATTTGGATTTTAGCACTGGTGGCTATTGTGGGAGGCTTTTTGGGTGCCAACGATCTTTTTTTTGTACCTATTGCTTTGGGCGGCTTACTTGCTGGCATTGTGGTTATTTACTTCTGCCTGTTTAAACCACTCATTGGGTTTTACATTATGACCTTCGGTGCATTTTTCGTTTTCTATCCAAATCACCTGATAGGGCGGGATGTACTGCCCCTTAGTACAGCCCTGGAGATCGTGATATTGTTTCTATTTATTGGCACCTACATTTCCAAAAAATCCGGTGATATCCAACACTCCGCTGGCCTGTTAAAATCCTTGGTTGCCGTTACGCTGCTAATCCTTACTGTTTACATAGGCGTGCAAGCTTTTAATCCGAATGTGATAGGATACGGCAGTTGGTTTCAGGCTTTTAAAAGAGCGGTGGTTTTGGCCTTGGTCTTCATTTCTGCCTATCGCATTGTGGATACAGTTCCAAAATTTAGATACTACGTGCGCTTCTGGATTGTGCTGTCTTTTATAACTGCAGCCTATGGCTGTTATCAACAATGGTTTGGGCTTTTGCCAATGGAAATGAATTATATAATGAGCACTCCTGGTGCCCAGGAACTTCTTTTCCAGGGAGGGCAGATCAGGAAATTTTCATTCCTGTCAGATGTGGTTTCCTTCGGTGTGCTGTCTGGCGCCATGGCCGTATTCACGCTGCTTTTCGCCATCAATGAAAAGGAGAAAAAAAGAAAGTACACATTGTTTTTTTTCGCATTAATAATGGCGCTTGGAATGTCATATTCAGGCACCCGTACTGCTACTATTATCATACCCGCCGGTTTTATTTTGTATGGCTTTGTAACCATCCAAAATAAAACCACGATCATTACCCTGTTTTGTGCTGTGCTTGTGGCTATGGCTATATTGTTTGCGCCGATTTATAGCAACGCCACCTTAAACAGAGTGCGAAGCACTTTCGACTCCAAGGATGAATCTTTAAACGTTCGGGATAGAAACAGAAAATTTATTCAGCCATATCTGTATTCTCACCCCATTGGTGGAGGGATAGGCACCACCGGCTTTGCAGGATTTTACAATCACCCATACCACCCCTTGGCTGGCTTTGCTACCGATAGTGGCTTGCTCAAAGTGGGCCTGGAGTATGGTTGGATTGGATTAATTTTAATGATAGCGTTTAACCTTTCTATTTTATACCAGGGCATTTACTACTATTTTAAAATTCGGGATAAGGAATTAAAATTATACACAGTGGCCATTATAAGCACCTTGTTCCCGATTATAGTCACGCAATATTCCCAGGAAAGCGTGGGGCAATTTCCTTCTGGTATTTTCTTTTTTTCTTCTATATCTTTATTGAAGAGGCTTCTGGAGTTTGATCAAAGTCAAAATTTGAAAGAAGAATTAGTGCAGGCAACCAGCTAGATGTGCTATCCTTTACGTAACCCATTCAAAACAAAAACATGAAACAGAAATTTCTTACGTCAATATTCATTTTCCTTTTTTATAGCGCCAGTTATAGTCAGCGCATACCGCAAGTGCCAGATAGCATCAGAAAAAATTATAAAGAGGCGCAGGCTGTTTTATCAGCAAAGAATAATATCGATTATTCCCGCCTCAATCAGGATTCCCTTATAAAATCTAAACTGGTAAAGTTGGCAATGGCCAATCCATCTATTGAAATAGCAGAGGCCAACCAAAGAATTGCAACATCCGAGCTTACAAAGGCTAAAACCTCCTGGCTAAGTGTTTTTAATGCCGGGGCTAACGTAAATGAGTTTGTAATACAGGGTTCTCCCGCAGCCAATTTTTTTCCCAAATATAATTTGGGCGTTTCGGTGCCGTTCGATGTTGTGCCCAGGTTAAAAAGAGATAAGAAAGTAGCACAAGAAAATATCTTGATTAGTTCAGAAATATTGAAAGACCGGGAACAGCTCATAAAGTCCCAGGTTTTAATAGCCTACGAAAATTATAAAGAAAAAAAAGAAATGGTGTTTTTGCAAAAGAGTTCTATTGAATACGATTTTTCTGCTTACGAAGCTGCACAAAGCAACTATACTGCAGGCGATGTAACTATGGAGGATATGAATAAAACACACCAACTGTATTTAAACGAAAGATCAAAATTGATTACTAAAGAGAAAGAGTTAAATATCGCTATCATTGAGCTTGAGCAACTAATTGGTATGCCGCTGGCGCAGGCACTTAAGTTTCCTTAGTAACAACAAGCCCTGATAATATGAACCGTAAAAAAGCCATCCTTTCTATATTCGTTTTGGGTGGGGGCGCAGTAGCCTCCTACTCCGGCTATTGGTTTTACAATATCAACAAAACACCCGATTTTCAATTTTTAGAAGCTCATATGCCACTAATTGCCGACCTAGCGGAGACGATCATTCCAAGAACAAATAGTCCCGGTGCAAAAGACGTGAAAGCCGAGGAGATAATAATTAGTCTCATTAAAAATGGAGGTAGTAGAAAAATTCAAAACAATTTTATCGAAGGTTTAAAAGACACTGATCGGGTTTCTATGAGCAGGTATCAGAAGCCTTTTATAGATCTTGATTTACCTCAGCAAAAAACGGTAGTAGAACATCTCCGTGACAAAGGAAAAAACTTTTTAGGTATATTGGGGATACCTAGAAACAAAGTTTTAGGGAAATCGTTTTTTGATATATTAAAATATTATAGCACTGTGGCATACTGCACTTCTCTTCAGGGTACAACAGAAACGCTCGCTTACGACTGTGTTCCGGGCAGGTACAACGGCTGTGTTCCCTTGGGCCACAATCAAAAGTCCTGGGCTACAAAATAAAAGTTTATGGGGCAGCAACAACAACCTGAAATAAATATCAATACCCGGGGCGCCACAGATATTACTTACGATGCAATTGTAGTGGGCAGCGGGATTAGTGGCGGCTGGGCTGCCAAGGAGTTGTGCCAAAAGGGATTAAAAACTTTACTGTTAGAAAGAGGTAGAAACGTAGAGCACATCAAAGATTATCCTACGGCTACCCTGAATCCCTGGGAATTTAAAAATAGGTTGGAGATAACACCTAAAGACCGTGAAGAAAATCCCGTACAATCTCTTGCCTACACGGAGGGCAGCAAACATTTTTATGTGAGAGATCAGGACCATCCTTACATTCAACAGAAAACCTTTAATTGGATCCGTGGGTACCAGGTTGGGGGTCGTTCGCTTACATGGGGCAGGCAAACTTATAGGCTTAGCGACCTCGACTTTGAGGCAAACCTAAAAGATGGCCACGGCACCGAGTGGCCGATTCGGTATAACGAGATTGCGCCATGGTACGATTATGTAGAATCGTTTGTGGGAATCAGCGGGCAGGCGGAAGGAATTCCTCATTTGCCAGATAGCAAATTCTTGCCTGCCATGGAAATGAATTGCATTGAATCTCATTTTTCAGAAAAAGTCAAAGGTCATTTTAAGGGGAGGTATGTGACCAATGGAAGAGTAGCAAATTTAACCAGGGGCTGGGGAGGAAGGGGTCCATGTCAGTATCGGAATTTGTGTGAACGTGGCTGTCCGTTTGGTGGGTATTTCAGCAGCAATTCTGCAACTATTCCTGTTGCTGCGGCAACGGGCAATCTCACCCTTCGCCCGCATGCTATTGTGTCGGAAATAATTTTAGATGAGCGCACGGGCAAGGCAAAAGGAGTGAGAATTATAGACGAGCTCACTTTAGAAACCACGGAGTTTTTTGCTAAAATAATTTTCCTAAATGCATCCACCATTGCCACTTCATCGATATTATTACAGTCGGTTTCACCACGTTTTCCTGATGGGCTAGGTAATACGAGCGGACAGGTAGGATTAAATTTAATGGACCATCATTCTGGCACGGGTGCCACGGGCAGGCATGATAGCTTTAAGGATAAATATTACGCCGGAAGGAGGCCAACCGGTATTTATATCCCTCGCTTTAGAAATATTACGCCGCAGGATAAACACTCAGACTTTTTGAGGGGATACGCATACCAGGCATATGGCGAAAGAAGTGAATGGAAGGATTTGATGTTAGAGGATAGCTCCTTTGGGGCAGATTATAAAGAAAAGATAAGTCATCCTGGCCCATGGACGATGTGGCTAGGAGCATGGGGCGAATGTCTTCCTAACCCTGCTAACAGGGTTACATTAGATGTCGATAAAAAGGATAAGTGGGGTTTACCCTTGGTAAAGATCGACTTTGAATTTGGCGAGAATGAAAGACTGATGAGGCAGGACGCCCGTGATAGTGCCGCAGAAATGCTGGAAGTTGCTGGCTTTAAAGATGTGCAAACCTATGATTACAATTTTACTGGCGGTACTACCATTCATGAAATGGGCACAGCACGAATGGGCAACGACCCCCGTACATCGGTTTTAAATAAATTTAACCAAATGCACGATGTAAAAAATGTATTTATAACCGATGGCAGTTGCATGCCTTCTGGCGGTTGCCAAAATCCTTCTTTAACCTATATGGCACTCACAGCACGGGCCTGCCAATATGCTGTACAAGAACTTAAAAAAGGTAACCTGTAGCAATAGTTTTGGCCATGCGTGTATTGCTTTGTACGTTGTTTGTTTTCACGATCGTCCATCAACCATTTGTACAGCAGGGTAACCAGAAAATCTTCCAAGTGCGTGCAGGTAATTATCTAACTACCTATCGCACCAATTAAGGCAAGCTTTTTCTCACATGCTGACGAAATAATAATTCGAAAACCTGCCTTTTGATTAACTCTGACTAACGAGATAGGCGAACAGGCAAACAGTGACGTTGTATTTGTTTCCAAAAAATAGTAAACTCAAACTCCACTTTCGTCTAATTAAACGCCCCAAAAATTTTAAAAATTCTGTTATCCACAGTTAACTATTTCTGGGGATAAAAATGTCTGCCACTTCTTATATATTTTATTCCTTTGCACACTAATCGGCTACTTTACCCGTTGTATAAAAGGAAATAAACTGAACCTATGGTTTTGCGTTTTTCCTTAATAATAACTGGCTTTGAGAAGATATCCCCTTACAAAATTCCCCTGACACCTAAAATATTGTTTAAATGATTGGAAGATCAAGTGACGCTTCCAAATAATAAATTGTTTATGTAAACTTCAAGGAAGTAGCATAGAAAAAAGCTTACAAAATCCACTGAGAAAAACCAACGTTTAATGAGGCATCTAATTTTTCGTGTATTGTACACAATAGCGCTATTTGTGCCTTTTGTGTCTTCAAATTCTGCTCTGGCACAGGAAGTCATTAAAGTAGGCGCTGGAGAATACCTAACTGTTTATCTCATGGATAACAGAACTGTCAGGGTATCAAGCCAAAGCACAGTCACTCCACTTCTAGCAACATACCCCGGCCTCGACTCGATAGTAGACGTGCAGGGTGGCCAATACCATGCAACTGCGCTGGATGTGCAGGGAAATGCATATCGTCTGGACAAAAATGGCGGCTACATAATGACCTCAGTTGATGAGTTTGGAGCTGCATTTACAGGCAACTTTCAAGTAAAGGGTTTTTGGCAATGCGATGTTTCCCTCAGGGGCACAGACAGTTCCCTCTGGTACTGGGGTATTGCAGATCCCATGAATTACAGAGCTGGTAGTACTATTACTGCGCCCATAAAACTTACCATGCCAGTCGGCCGGAAGTTTAAGAAAATTGAAACAGGGGCAAGTTGGAATCTTAGCGACTCGTATATCCTGGCCCTGGCCACTGATAATACAGTATGGAAATACATCCGTGGAAATGCAACGCCTGTCCAGATATCCGTAGGGGGAACCGAAACATTTAAAGATATTGCTACCCTCGGGGGCAATGCACAGGTACTACTTTCCACAACTGATGAACTGTTCGCTGCCGGGTATTTAAGCAGTTATGCAGGGACTTCGGGCAACAGCTCGTCATTTAAAAATGTGACCTCCGCTTGGAGAAATGCCGGGATGACATTTCCAATAAAGGAATTGGTGGGAAATTCAAGCACCCTTCATATTATTGATGCCAACGATCATATGTTTGGCTCTGGTACAAATGTGCAGGGAGAAGTTGGGACCGGGGTTGAATACAGTCCTTATAGGATTGCAGGTCCGCAGGGTGGGGTATTTGGCTATGGGTTTACTAACGGGGTACTACTTACGCCACCAACACAAATACAGGGTAAGTTTAAGAATATAAACACAGGGACTACCATTACATTTTACTTCTTTGTGCAAGACATGGGTAATAGCTGGTATAGCTGGGGAAGGAACAAAGGGTTCTGTCTGGGCAATGGAAAATCGTTAGGTCCATATGCGGGCTGGGGCGGGATAGGAGACTACGCAGCATACCCAAATGCTATGGATGTGCCTATGCCAAAAAGAGTAAACCTGACCACTCTGGTATGGACGCTTCAAAACTTCAATCCTTCGTGGAGCATTCCGCCTGTTGTGGGAGCAGGCATTAACCAATACATTTCAGCGTCCTCCACAATTTTGTATGGCAAGGCATTTCAACAGGAGTTTTCAATTGTGAGCAGCTTATGGTCGAAAATTTCGGGTCCGGCCGGTGGCATTATTGCAAACCCGAATGCTTTGAACACAAGCATAACCTCCTTGCAGAGCGGCGTATATGTTTACCGTCTGTCTGCAACTAACAGCAATGGACAAACAAGTACGGACGAGGTAAGCATTCTTGTTACAGTAGGGAATATACCGCCAGTAGCGAATGCGGGGCTCGATACCTCCTTTACCCTTCCTGTAGATACCGTGTTTTTAAATGGATCGGCAACAGACGCCGACGGCAGCATCAGCAGTTATTTATGGGTAAAAATTTCAGGTCCTACTTTAGGAGTAATTAATAATCCAACCGCTGCAGCCGCACAAGTCACAAACGTTATTGCAGGCGTTTATTTATATGAGCTAACAGCTACAGACAATGCCGGAGCAACAGGCAAGGACACCGTATCGGTAACAATAATTACAGCCGGCAACCAGGCTCCCATTGCTGCAGCCGGGGCCGATCAAACTATCATGTTGCCGGTAGATTCCGCTATTTTAAGTGGAGTAGGAACTGATGCTGACGGAACCATCGGCTCTTGCCTATGGGTAAAAATTGCTGGCCCTTCTGCAGGTTCTACCACAAACCCCGATTCAGCAAATGCGAAAGCGACCGGCTTAATTTCCGGAGTTTACGAATACCAGCTAACTGTGGTAGATAACCTAGGGGCTATTGGTAGAGACACTGTGGTTGTAACCGTAAATACCCCGGGCAACCAGGCACCTACTGCCAATGCAGGTCTCGATGCAAGCATTACTTTACCCACAAACACAACAGGCTTAAATGGAAGTGGTACCGACTCAGATGGAACCATTGCTGCGTACCAGTGGAAAAAAGTTGCCGGGCCCGTTGCCGGAAATATTAGCAATGCAACCGTTGCCCTAACAAATGCCACCGCCTTAGTACAGGGCACTTATCGCTTTGAATTAAGAGTAACAGATAACAACGGCAGCATCGCAAGAGATACCGTGCAAGTGATTGTTAACGCTGCTGTCAACCAGGCACCTACTGCGAATGCAGGTTTGGATGCGAACATTACTTTACCAACAAATACAGCCAGCTTAAATGGAAGTGGAACCGACGTAGATGGAACCATTGCTGCGTATCAGTGGATAAAAATTGCTGGCCCTGCTGCAGGAATCATCAGCAATGCAACAGCCGCTGTAACCAGCGCCAGTGCGCTCGTGCAGGGCACCTATCGCTTTGAATTAAGGGTAACAGACAATAGCGGCGCTATTGACACAGACACCATACAGGTGATTGTTAACCCTGCTGCCAACCTGTCTCCAACTGCGAATGCAGGTCTGGATGTGAACATTACTTTACCAACAAACACCACGAGTTTAAACGGAAGTGGTACCGACCCAGATGGAACTATTACTGCGTACCAATGGACAAAAATTGCAGGGCCCGTTGCCGGAAATATAAGCAACGCAACCGCTGCTGTAACCAATGCTACTGCGCTTGTGCAGGGCACCTATCGTTTTGAATTGAGAGTAACAGATAACAGTGGGGGTATTGCAAGAGACACTGTGCAGGTAACTGTTAATGCAGCCGCCAACCAGGCACCGACAGCCAATGGAGGTCTGGATGCGAACATTACTTTACCCACAAACACAACAAGCTTAAACGGAAGTGGAACTGATGCTGATGGAACCATTGTCTCTTACCAGTGGACAAAAGTTGCGGGCCCTGCTGCAGGAAATATCAGCAATGCAACAGCCGCTGTAACCAGCGCCACAGCCTTGGTGCAAGGTGTATATCGTTTTGAATTGAGAGTAACAGACAACAGCGGGGCTGTTGATACGGATACGATGCAGGTTACGGTTAATGCTGCCAACCAGGTACCAACTGCCAACGCAGGTTTGAATGCGAACATTACTTTACCAACCAACACAACTGCTTTGAATGGAAGTGGAACTGATGCTGATGGAACCATCACGGCTTACCAGTGGACAAAAATTGCGGGCCCAGTCCCCGGTATCGTCAGCAATGCAACTGCTGCCATAACAAACGCCACAGCACTGGTGCAAGGCATCTACCGTTTTGAATTGAGAGTAACAGACAATAGTGGAGCGGTAAAAAGGGACACCATGCAGGTAACCGTAAATGCGGCACTACCGCCCAATCAACGGCCCGTGGCCGATGCCGGCAATTCAATCAATATTTATTTACCTGAGGACAGTGCATCTTTAAGTGGAATAGGTATAGATGCAGATGGTACTATTACATCCTACCGATGGAGAGTGATTGCTGCGGCTGGTACCTATACGTTTAGTAACGCCAACAGCGCACAAACAAAAATCAGGAACCTGAAACAAGGTGTATACACACTAGAACTGGCTGTAACGGACAACCGTGGAGCAACATCGTATGACAGCATGTTGGTAACAGTGGGAAGTACTCGCCAGGTCATTAGTTCAGAATTTGTAAATGTATATCCAAACCCGGCAAGTGCCACTTTGAATGTGGTTATAGAAAACCCAATTACCGATGAAGCTATCTCTATGACACTTCATGATGCTAAGGGAGCATCCGTTTATCAAAGATTAATTAAGCTTAGCGGAAATACAAAGTTGGAAACGATTGATTTGTCCGGATATAACAGCGGCATATATTTCCTAAACATAATTTTTGCAAACAAAAAACAAATCGTAACAAAGGTTATCAAACTGTAAGCTATTGATAGCTGCGGTAAAAAGAATGCGAAGCAATTTCTAACATTTGGTTATCACCGCTAGTGTCTCCATAGCAGTAAACATCACTGAAGTCAGCCAGGTCAAACTGTTCTTTGATCCGGTTGACTTTTTCAATTCCGTTGCAATTCTCACCTGCTAACTTCCCGGTCAATCTTTTATTTTTTAATTCCAGCCTGCTGGCTATGCATCCCAAATTATTTTGCATGCACCAGGGTGCTACCCAGTTTTCTGCAGAGGCCGAGACAACCACTATAGGAGTGTTGGATGCTTGATGCATATGGATAGCATCAAGGGCTTCTTTTTTTAGAAGAGATGGAAGCCGCTGTTCAGTGAAGAGTCGGCACTGTTCATTGAACTCTTCGATGGGGATTTCGCCGAAAAAATGCTTCAGGAATTTTTCTTTAGCACCCTTCTTACTTAGCAAAGAAAATTTCATTCCGATAAGGCTGGGCGAGAGTACCGCCATCCCCAAATAAAACTTGCTGCTTCCGCATATGAATCGGGCCAGCGCCAGCATGGTATCCTTTGTGGTGATGGTACCATCAAAATCAAAAAAAGCGATATTGTTTTTCAAAAATAGTTATTTGAACATGGTGAAATCCTTGAGATATAATATAAGGTAGAAACTGATAATCCATAGCAAAATGGAAAGTTGTATAAAACGATCCTTATAAAGAATCTTAGTGGGCGATTGCGAATTTTGTTGCACGAACACTAACTGGAGATATCTTAATATACCAGCTAAGACAAACAAACAGGTGTAATAAAGCCGATAAGTTTGCAGTCTGGCTGTGATTTCCGGCGACGTAGTATACATGAAATATGCCACTACAATTACGGCACAAATGAGGGAGATGGCTACATTTATAAATTCAAGGTTATAGCCTTTTACAGATTTCCTCATGTCTGTTCCCGATGATAATTTTAGCAGTACATCATCACGCCTCTTAGCGAGGGCCATAAATAAGGCTAAAAGAAAAACCATGATCACCAACCATTCACTCAAACCCACAAAGGCTATGACTGCACCGGCCTTCACCCGCAGCACAAACCCAATGGCTACAATAATAATATCAAGAATGGGTATAGTTTTTAAGCCAAAAGAATACCCAAGATTTAATAAAAAGTAGATGCCGAGCACGAACAAAAATTTGTCTCTTATAAGCCATGCACAGGCAAAACCAACAAGGAGAAATACCACGCAAATAATAATAGCGGTCGTTTTAGACACTGCGCCTGACGCAAGTGGGCGAAATTGTTTTGTTGGATGTTTCTTGTCGTCTTCAATATCTCTGTAGTCATTAATTATATAAATACTGCTGGCTACCAGGCTGAAACAAAAGAAGCCTCCCAATAAATGTAGGAGAGTGTCCACACTAAAGATCTTGCCAGCAAAAAACACAGGAATAAACAAAAACATATTTTTTGCCCAGTCTTTTGGTCTAATTAGTTTGATGTAATCTTTCATTATTTATGCTGATTTTATTCACCTCATGGTAATTCTTCGAACTAGTTATTGTCAGGGCCCAAAAGTAAGTGTGTCAAACCTATTTTTTTGCTATCATGCCCTTTCGGAAAGGCGGCGTTGTTTTAAAAACTTCGAAATTTTGTTTATGTTCCACTTTTCGCACTTGTTTATTTTTTAATAAATACTTCAATCATTCCCTGAGTCTCGCCTTTTCTCGGGGCTGGAAAACTATCTATTAGTTGATAGTGAACCATCAATGAATCCCGCACTCTAAAAGGATAAAAATTATTTAATGTGGGTATGTGCTCAAATAATACAAGGTCATAATGATTTTTTGAAATTCTTGTTTCAAACATTTCTGCCTGTTTATTAAACATCCCAACCCCGAAATGAAACCAAAGTGGATACTCGGGACTGCGTTCAAGCTTAAATGGAATTTCTTTTGCCAGTGAAGTTAATTCAGACATGTTTAGCACAGTAAGTTCTCTATTACTTTTAATCAGATCTAAATTTCGGAGCCTGTTAATGCCGTCAATTGTAGGAGAGGGCAGTGTGATATTTTTTAACGTCGCCAGGTCAGATTCTTTCCATTCATGAATAGGAATGCTTTCATCAGGCGGAGATATTTTATAAGTGTTCCGGTCTACCACATTTTCTGTTGATTTCGTTGCAGACTTTTCGGTAAATGGTTTTAAGATTACCTGCATATATCTCCAGTAATTTGAACTCCACCATAACAACACCATGGCCACAATCATAAAAAATGAAGCCTTTGTTTTTAAAGCAGGCAGGACCCATATAAGGCGGCCAAAAATAAATGCAATGGCAAAACTGTGAAAGAATACGTTGTTATCGGGAGGTACATAACTTGTAACGCTAAAGATCAGCGCCTCGGCAAGAATTGCCAGAGTAAGCAGTAATGGTATAACGATTTTCTTGTCTGATATATTCTTTCGCCACTCCTGCAGATACGGGATAGATAACAGCACTATTAGTAAGAGATAAAATTTAATCCAATGAGATCCGCCAAAGAACTCTTCAAAAAAGTCTATAACGTGTACCCTCGAGCTGTGTGGCGCCTGCCCATGATTGAACCAATAACCAAATGCGGAAGAATCCGTTAGCAACAGGTACAAAAAAAACAGGGCACCTATCCCCCCAAAATATACCAGCAGCGGCATCAGTCTTTTTTCCGTGACGGCGGAATACAGAAGCAAAACCGCACAAATTAAAATTGTTAATGCTCCCGCATCCTGTTTGGTAAGGAAAGAAAGTATAGAAAAAAAAGAAGCTGCTAACACCGGCACCAGATAAGCAGAGCGGTTGCTATTGTACAAATGCCTCAAAAGAAATGCAAGTGCTACCAATTCATAAACGATGACAGTATGATTGTACCAGGGCCAAAAGTTGATAAATGAAAAGGAGAGTATGAAAACAATCAAAGCAATAAATCTTGCAGTGGTATCTATTTCCATTTTTTTTAAAATGTAGCGAAACGAGAGGCCCGATACCACATTGAGAAATACCTGCGCTTTAATAAGACTTAGCATTTGGGCGCCGAAAATTTTGAAAAACAGTGCAGGTACCATCCAGTAAATGCCGCCAATCGGGGTGCCAAAATCACGGAAGGGGAGCTGCCCGTTGCTCACTCTGTAAGCACCTTCCCAAGAGAGAAATATATTTATACGGTAGGGCAGATTTACAAAAAGAGGAACGGTTGCGAAAAGTACTATTAATAATATTTCTATTTTGTTGAGATACTTTGTATTCATAAGCCTTAGTTCGGTAGCAGAAATATAATTTTATGGGAAAATACATGTTTTGTGTAAATAAACAGAAATGAATGCTTTTCTTTTCTAAATGCATCCATTTAAAGTGACCGGTACAATTGCATCCTTAAAAGCTTCGTTTCAGCACTTGAAGCGAAGCCCATTTTGTTGCTATATGAGATTATCCTATTTTTACCGAAATATCTTCAGCACACTCCAAGAGTTCCTTAAAAACATTTTTATCCTTTGGTTTGCCGGTTTCAAACTATTACTCAATGAACCCAACCCTTTTACATGAAGAAAAAAATTACTAATTGGGGTAACTACCCAATTCAGGAAGCAGACGACAGGCTTTTTTCATTTGATACCGAACTTAAGGATACCATCTCAGAATTTTCTCAGTTTATACCAAGAGGTAATGGAAGATGCTATGGCGATGCTTCGCTTTCTGAAAAAACCATCACCACAACAAACTTCAATAAAGTACTTTCCTTTGATAAAGAGCAGGGATTATTTGAATGTCAAAGCGGAATCACTTTAGACCAGGTGTTACAAATTATTGTTCCTGCCGGATGGTTTTTGCCTGTTACTCCGGGTACCAAGTTTATCACCCTTGGCGGTGCCATTGCCAGCGACGTACACGGCAAAAACCATCATGTGGATGGATGCTTTTCCCGTCACATAAAAGAAATGGACATTTATTTGGCAGATTGTTCTCAAATAACATGCAGCCCCACAATTAATGCAGATATTTTTGAAGCAACTTGCGGGGGCATGGGCCTTACAGGTTTAGTTTCCAGGGTTCTCTTCAGCCTGAAAAAAATAGAGACGTCTTATATTACCCAAAAACAAATAAAGGCGACCAATCTTGATGAAGTGCTGGAGTTATTTCAACAGTACAGTCACTTTACGTACTCTGTCGCCTGGATCGACTGCCTTAAAAAAGGCAACAATTTCGGACGCAGTATTTTGATGCTTGGCGAGCACGCAACTTTTCAAGAGTTGTCTGAGAAACAAATGCTGAACCCGTTGGCACTGCCATCTCAAAAGCAAATAAAGCTTCCATTTTATTTACCTTCTTTCATCTTAAATAAATTTACTGTCCGCATTTTCAACCAGCTTTTTTACGCTAAGAATTTTAAAAAAGTGATTGACAATGTGGTGTCATACGAGCCATTTTTTTATCCCTTGGATAAAGTGCTGGACTGGAATAAAGGCTATAGCCGCAAGGGTTTTGTACAGTACCAGTTTGTAATACCAATGCATGCAAAAAAAGGGCTCGTAGATATTCTGAATAAAATTGGCGAAAATGGAATTGGATCTTTCCTGGCTGTGTTAAAAGTTTTTGGGAAGCAGGACAGCCTGATTGGTTTTCCCATGGAAGGCTACACACTTGCACTGGATATACCCATTCGGGATAATTTATTTACGTTTCTCGATGAACTGGATGCCTTGGTTGTAAAGAATGAGGGAAGGCTTTACATGTCGAAAGATGCGAGGATGAAAGCTACCGTTTTGAAAGAGGGATACCCCCGCCTTGATGAATTCAAACAAATATTAAAAAAGTATGATCCAAATAGTAAGTTTCATTCTCTTTTATCGGATCGTCTTTTACTCACCAGCGAATAGAATTTAATAATGAAGTCTGTATTAATTTTAGGAGCAACATCTGATGTTGCTATGGCTCTTGCAAATAAATTTGCAGAGAAAAAATTCAACATAGTGTTGGCTGCAAGGAACTCCGAAAGGCTGTTGCCCCTGCAGAGTGATCTTACTATTCGATACGGAGTTAAGTGTGAACTTCGGGATTTTGATGCCTTCAATTTTGAAACACATCCCCAGTTTGTATTGTCATTTCAAGATCTTCCGGCAGTTACTGTTTGTGCGTTTGGCTATCTTGGAGAAGAAGAGTCGGGGAGGGACAATTTGCAGGACACATTAAGAATAATACATTCTAATTACACTGGCGCAGTTACTGTACTCAATGCCATTGCAACGCAATACAGGCAAAAAAAAGAAGGATGCATTATTGGAATTAGTTCGGTGGCGGGCGACCGTGGCAGGTCTAGTAATTATTTATACGGGTCCGCAAAGGCCGGATTTACAACGTATTTATCGGGTTTGCGAAACGAATTATACCATCATGGCGTCACTGTTATCTCTGTGCTGCCCGGATTTATCTCCAGCAAAATGACTGCCCATCTTAAGCTGCCGGCGCCTCTTACATCCACTCCGCCAGAAGTGGCAGCAAACATCTTTGCAGCGTTTGAAAAGAAAAAAAATGTCGTTTATGTAAAATGGTATTGGCGCTGGATTATGCTTATCATTAAACTTATACCAGAGCCTGTATTTAAGCGACTAAAAATGTAGTAATGATTAAGGATGGTATTTAAAGATTTATCGTTTTCTATTTTGTGCCATCGTGGGTATTTACTATTTATGTGAGAGAGCATTACCTGTTAAATGAAATTGTTGATGCTGCCTACATAGTACATAAATCATTAGGGTCAGGTCTTTTGAAAAAATTTTATGAAGCCCTATGCATCCGCTCAAAAGCGATCAGCCTATTTTCTTGGTCGTAAACGCAAACCTGTCTTTGAGTTTGAGAAACGGTTTCTCAAAATAACGGTAGCTCACGAGGCTTACTACAATCGTTAGGGCAAGGGCAATTATTGTTTCCAGGAAAACAACCTGCCATACCGCATTGTTTAACCCAAGAAGTTTGGTGGCACCCAGCGTTAATGAGATAACAATAAAATGGAGGCAGTAAAGGCCATAGGTGATTACACCCAGCCGGGTTGGTAATCTAAAATTTTTCATTTTAAAAAATGAATTTCGGGAGTAACACTGCTCCAGGATGATCAGCAACATAACTGAAGAAATAATTAATCGCTCCATTACCCGCAGCCCGTAAGTCGACAACAGAAATTCATCTCTAAACAGATATATAAAAATGAAAGCGGCATAGATACCTATTATGACCCCGAGGGGCAATTCTGCGATCTTCGTTTTAAACCTGCCCGTTTCTAAAATGCCCCAGGCTCCAAGGCCACCAAGAGCCATGTCTCCAATGCAGGACAGCGTGTGCATTTCATGGAGTATTTCCACATCGTTCATTGCACGAAATAAAATGCTGCCCGCTAAAATGATAATGAGTGGAATCCAAAATCTTTTTACACTAAAGAAGCTTAAAATTACTGGCCATGCAAGGTAAAATTGTTCTTCAATGGCCACACTCCAAAGAACGCCCAGCCCCTTTGCATCCGGTAGTCCTTTATTTATGTAATCAAAGTTGCTGATAAAACCGAGGTAATACCACGGGTTAGCTGTTTCTGCAGGGGCACCGCCAGTAAGAATTTTCGTATATGGAAAAATTACAAATCCGTAAAGCACACAAGCATAATAAAGAGGCCATATCCGGAGGATACGCCTAATCCAAAAATTCACGATTTGTATGTTGCCATTTGTATTTTTTTCTTTGATTAAAAGGTAAGTGATCAGAAACCCACTGAGTACAAAGAAGAAGTTAACACCAAGGAAACCGTTTCCAAAAAGAGTTTCCTTAAAAAAAATATATAGGCCCGAATCTTGGATGAAAGCATGTTGCGTTTCGAAACTATGGAAAAAAAATACAGATAAGAAGCAAAAGAAACGTAACCCATCAAGGTTTTCGAAATATAATTTGTTGGTAGTGGCTTTGTGGCTGACCATGAAATATATATAAACTGTTTTCTTATTAAATTATTTTGTTTTCGTAATCATCGGGCTACAATTTTTTTTGCGAAGTAAGATGAATTTTTTACAATCCAAGCTTATTTGCTGTCATTTTTAAAATAGCATTTAGCATGTGGATAGCTTTAAAAGTGCATTAATCTCTTTTAACCGGTTATTCTTTGGCTGTTACCAGCATTATGAGAACGTAGGGAGTGATTTATTGTTTTATGAAATGAATGTAACTGATTCCCTGTTAATTGGTCATTCAAGTAAAATTTTAAAAAAACTGAATGCCAGGTGCATACATGGTTTTGTTTTTGTTATGTAGAATCATCTGGTCTTAAAAATCAGATGCAATCCTCTTATTTCATAATTTAATCAAAACCACATGAAACATCTTTTACTGTACAACTATGCGAAGGCTCGCCGTTCAGCCTATTTTCTTCCCCTTCTTTTATTCGGCATATTACTTATTACATCCACAGTCATTAAGGCCCAGTCTGGCAAGTCGTTAAATTTTGACGGCATTGATGACTTTGTAACCGTTCCTACTCAACTAGCTGGGGATTACACAAAGGAAGCCTGGATAAACGCCACTTCAACCACAGGTTTTCCTAACATTTTGACTGGTACGGGAACTGCCTTATTTATAAACAACGGTAGGTTTGCAGCCGGGCACGCTACCGGTGGTTTCAATCAGTTGCTTGACCCTGCAAGTATTTCAACTAACACATGGTATCATGTGGCCGTAACTTACAACGCCACCACCGGTAGCATGAATTTGTACAAAGATGGTTTGCTGGTATCTAGTGCGACTGCAGTGCCTGGGTATACCGAGCCCGCTCTCAACTTATCCCGCTTTGCGGGTAGCAATTACTTCAATGGTTCAATAGACGAAGTAAGAATTTGGAATACCGAAAGAACGTTGGCACAACTGGTGGGTAGCAAAGACTGCGAATTAACGGGAGATGAGCCTGGCCTGCTGGCTTATTACAATTTTAACCAGGGAGTGGCCGGTGGAACCAATACCACGCAAACATCTTTGTTTGATCTATCAGACAAATGCTTGAGCCTTAATGGTACATTGAACAGCTTCGCCCTTACCGGCAATACCTCAAATTGGGTAGCTGCCTCCCCAGCTCTTACAGGAACCTGCAGCACTAACTTTGCAAATATTAGGTTGTCGGGAAACCAGTCTTGTATTACTGACGGTGACCAGACACCCTCTCTTATCGACAACACCGATTTTGGCGCTTTGGGCGTGAAACCAATCATAAAGGAATTTGTGATTAAAAATTCAGGCTCTACGGTTTTAAACATAGGTTCTGTTACAATCACCGGGGCCAGCAACTTTACTTTCGTAAGCATGCCGGCAGCAGTAATTAATGCCGGAGACTCAACAACTTTTAAAATTAGTTTTGCACCCGGTGGCGCAACAGGGATTAAGAACGCAACAGTTACGATCAACAATAATGACCAGGACGAAGCTGTTTTCAATTTCGACATCATAGGCAATTTTGCAGGACAAGGAATGGCATTGTCGTTCGATGGATTCGGCGATAGGGTTGACATTCCGCTTGCTTTTAGCGGTAGCTATACTAAAGAAGCCTGGATAAATGCGCAAGATGTTGCTAATTTTCCAAACATAATATCCGGCAACAGCAGCAATGGAACTGCTCTATTCATTGCAAATGGTCGCCTGTCAGCTGGACATGGACCGGCTTTCACCCAGGCGCAGGATCCTGCAATTCTTGTTACCGGCACGTGGTATCATATAGCAGTTACCTATGATGCCGCAGTGCAGGAGATGAAGTTATACAAAGACGCCGTGCTGGTTAATACAGCTACTTCGGTACCATTGTACAATGAAACTTTCCTTCAACTTGGTGCTTTTCGAAGCCTTGATTTCTTTAACGGAACAATGGATGAAGTGCGCATTTGGAGTACAGTTAGAACCCAGGCAGAATTACTTGCCAATAAAGATTGTGCGCTGAGTGGGTCTGAACCATACTTGTTCGCTTATTACAATTTCAATACGGGAGTAGCTGGTGCAAACAATTCTAGTGACACTATCCTGAACGATTTACATGGTCTTTGTCCGGTAAACGGTAAACTTGTAAACTTTGCATTAACCGGATCGGTGTCTAACTGGGTTGCACCTGGTGCCCCAATATCGGGGTCTTGCTCAGTTCAAGTTCCTAATATCTCGACGGCCGGTAACTCAATTTGTATCCCGATCGGTGACATGACGCCCTCATTTGCAGATTCAACCAATTTCGGTACCGTTACAATAGGTACTAGTTTAGATAAAACCTACGTAATAACCAACAATGGCGGTGCCAATTTAAACATCAGCTCCATCACCATTACGGGTGTTGATGCAGGGTCGTTCAGTATCATTTCTTCAGGCGATGCAGTTATTTTACCTGGCTTTAGCACTTCCGTTAAAGTAAGGTTTAGTCCTGTAACTGCTGGTCAGAAAGATGCGACCATAAATGTTACTAGCAATGATGCTGATGAAACAGTTTACACCTTCGCCGTTACCGGCAATGCATTTGGCACTTTGCCTGTAACGCTTATATATTTTAAGGCTACCAATGCCGGTAAAACTGGCCTGTTAACCTGGGAAACTGCTCAGGAAACCAAAAGTCTTGGATTCGAAATTCAACGATCTGAAGCAGGCAGTTCCAATTGGCAAACCATTGGATTTGTAAACTCTACCAACCTCGCTACTGGCAGCCGTTACAGATTTACAGATTTGGCTCCTCTAAAGGGCAACAATGCCTATCGTTTAAAACAGGCGGATGTAGATGGTAATTTCAGTTTAAGTAAAATTGAAATACTCAATTTTAAGGGAGATGTCAGTAGCGTATCTGTGTATCCCAACCCTGTACAAGACGTTATGAAAATAGTGCACAATGATACCAAATTGCTGAACACTTATGCAACCATCCGTTCTGCCTCGGGATCAAGTATACAAACAGTGTTGATTAAGAACTTTCAACAGGTTTTAGATATCAGTAATCTTACAAAAGGAATTTACTTCATTAGCTTTACCAATGGCAAAGTATTGCGTGTTGTAAAAAATTAAGATAATTACACAACTTATAAGATCCTTCCACATCGGAAGGATCTTTTTTTTTGCCGGGATATTTTATTTTTATTAAGAATGTAGAAAGATTAACTTTAAAAGTATAAGGCTACTAACCCTGTACTCTTATTAAGCCAAGCCATTTTATCACCCAAAATTTTTATCTATGTTATCAGTTAAAGAGATATTGAAGAATAAGAATAATGAAATTTATGCTGCCACTTCTCAAACAACGGTGTATGATGCCATCAAATTGATGAGTGAAAAAAACATCGGCGCTTTACCTGTAATTGATGATGGACACCTGAGCGGAATTTTTTCGGAAAGGGACTATGCCCGCAAGGTTGTATTGTTAAACCGTACCTCCCAGGATACGCTTGTAAAAGATATTATGACGGCTACAGTTATTACGGTTAGTCCAACGGATTCTATTGATGACTGTATGGAAAAAATGAGCTCAAAAAGAATTCGCCACTTACCTGTTATGCAAGATGGAAAAATGGTGGGTCTCATCTCCATTGGTGATGTGGTAACTGCAATTATTGAATCGCAGAAAGAAACAATCAATCATTTGCAAAATTATATTGCCCAATAGGATTTTACATATCACAATATTGCCCCATAAATATTGACGCAAAGTGCTGAACTTATTTTCGCATTTTTTCTAATTCTCTTAACAGAAAATACGAGCTGTCGGGCTTACATTTACGGCTCGATTACGCACAAACCACTCTCTAAAATATCAGCGATAGAACAACATCTACTTTAATTGGTCGTTTCTTAATTAACTTAACTAGTCGAGGTATGAAATTATTCAGGACTTATAGACTCTATATTGCTGCAGTAGTATTAGTGTTTTTCTTTGTACATACTCCTTTCGGTATTAAGGTTTCTAACGGTATGGGCAAACCGATGATATTAAAGCCTGTGGTAACTAACATTGTAGCAAATACCTCCTCGGCTCCTTTGGCTCTTGAACTCATCTACGACAGTTTAAATTTGTCTGCCATGGGTCTGAGCCAGGAAGCATTTGACTATGCAATCAAAGGTTACACGTATTTGAAAGAGCAAGGCAGACTTCAAAATCAGCGGGTGCTTTCCATCATCGACTTCACCAGGCCTTCTTCTCAAAAAAGATTATACATTCTCGATGTAAACAGTTTCAGACTGTTGTTTAATACATATGTAGCTCATGGCCAGAACACCGGCCAGGAGTATGCCAGCAATTTTTCTAACAAAGTTGAAAGCTACCAAAGTAGTCTAGGTTTTTATGTTACCACAGGCACTTACATGGGCAAAAATGGTTTCAGTATGCAACTTGATGGATTAGAAAGTGGGTTTAACGACAAAGCAGGCGAGAGAGCAATTGTAATGCATGGTGCACCTTACGTAAGTGAGAGCTTCATCAGGCATAGGGGCTATATCGGAAGAAGCCACGGCTGTCCGGCAGTGCCGCAGCAACTAAATAAACCTATTATCGAGAAGATAAAGAATGGCTCATGCCTTTTTATCTACAGTAATAATAAAACTTATCTTAATCGTTCCAGGATTTTAAATGCCTGACTGTATCCCCCTTCTTACAAAAAAACCGTTCCTCCCTTCGATTTTATCACAGGGAGGATTTTTTTTTACAACAGGCTCTCTCAAATTGTACTTCTACTTTTATAACTTCACTTAAATTATTTTAAATGAATTTGAGAGAAATTCTGGGTGGTACGGGTGTAGCAGTGGTAACACCCTTTTCAGCAGATCTCGCAGTAGATTTTGGCGCATTAGGTAAGCTTTTAGATTTCCTGGTTGATAGTGGAGTTCAGTACATCGTCACTTTAGGCACCACCGGCGAAACACCGGTACTCACAAAAGAAGAAAAAGTTGCGATAGTAGAATTTACCTACAGTTATATAAATAGCCGTGTGCCAGTGGTAGTCGGTGTGGGTGGTAACAGCACACAAGAGGTTATAAACGATTTAAAATACTTTCCCCTTAAGAAGGCTGCTGCCGTGCTAAGTGCAAGCCCCTACTATAACAAACCCTCGCAGGAAGGGTTATTTCAACATTACAAAGTATTGGCTGCGGCTTCGCCCAAACCAATTATTTTGTACAATGTACCAGGCCGCACCGGCAAAAATATGACGGCCGAAACAACCTTGCGACTGGCTGCAATTGATAATATAGCGGGCATTAAAGAGGCCAGCGGAGATATGGCGCAGTGCATGGAAATATTGAGGGATAGGCCGGAAAATTTTTTAGTGGTGAGCGGCGATGATGCGCTTGCATTGCCCCAGATGGCTTGTGGCATGGATGGTATAATTAGCGTAGCAGCAAATTGCTTTCCGAAACAGTTTTCTGAAATGGTTGCTGCCTGCCTGAGCAGTGATTATAAAAGCGCAAGAAAGATAAACGATCATCTTATTGAAGGTTATGAAATATTGTTTGCAGAAAATAATCCGGCAGGGGCCAAAGCTTTTTTATTTGAAATGGGCATCCTGGAGAATGCCGTTAGACTACCTGTTGTACCAATCAGTGAAACACTGCATCTACAAGTAAAAACTTATCTAAAAACCTTCCATTGAATTTAAATTCCAATACACTCTCACAACTAATGATTAAACTGCTTTGCAACTTTTGCTGTGTTGCGTTCTGTTCAATTACGGCCAGGGCACAATACAACTTAAAACTGGTAGTTTCAAACAGTGCAATCCTACACAGCACCGATGCTATTTACGTAGCAGGTAATTTTAATAGCTGGAATCCCAAAGCGAAAACTCATAGGCTGGAAAAAAAAGACGGTAAGCTTGTTTTAGAAATTAAGGATGTGAAAGCGTCATTGTATGAGTTTAAATTTACAAGAGGTTCGTGGGCAAGTGTGGCATCTTCAACCACCGGTGGGGATCTTCAAAACCATCTGATCGTTCTTACATCAGACACAACTGTATACCTGGATATTGCAGCATGGAAAGATGACTTTGCGCCTGCGGAAAAAAAGCACACTGCTTCTGCAAACGTCACTGTTATTGATACTGCCTTCTACATGCCGCAGCTAGGACGGAACAGACGCATTTCTATTTATCTTCCTGCCGGTTACGAAAAATCTACAAGACGGTATCCTGTTATCTATTTGCACGATGGGCAAAATCTTTTTGATGAATTTACGGCCGGATTTAGTGAGTGGGGTGTTGATGAATGTCTTGACTCTTTGGTCAACAAAGGCAAAAAGCCTTGCATTGTAGTAGCAATAGACAATGGGCCAAAGAGATTAACAGAATACAATCCCTTTTATTTTGAGAGGTTTGGAGCCGGGGAGGGTGAAGCTTATCTCGACTTTGTTGTAGCCACGCTTAAGCCCTTTATAGACTTTGGTTATAGAACATTGCCAACTAAAGAGAATACGATTATCGCCGGTAGCTCAATGGGTGGGCTGATTTCTTATTATGCATTTTTAAAATTTCCAATGGTATTTGGAAAGGCCGGTGTTTTTTCTGCTGCTTTTTGGACCGCTGACAGTATTTATCGATTGACAGATTCCCTGGGAGGTAAAACATCGGGGATGGTATTTTTTTATATGGGAGCACTGGAAGGCGACACTTACCTGGCAGATATGTTGAAAGTGACTGACAAACTTGGCAAAGTCTCCAAGGCCTATGTTTATACGACCGTGGACCCACAAGGCAGGCACAATGAGCAAGCATGGCGCAAGTGGTTTGCAGAGTTCTACCAATGGATTGTAAACGATGGTAACAATTATATCGTGAAGCCTGCAGACTAAATTTTGTAACAGGTTCCCTCCAGGGCCAGCTCGGTGTTAGGAAAAACCTCCACTGTTTCTGAAAGAAACTCATCCAATTTTTCGTACTTAGAAGAAAAGTGCCCAATGAGCAGCTTCTTCACTCCGGCCAATGCTGCTATAGAACCCGCCTGTATAGTAGTTGAATGAAACCGCATCAGAGCCCGCTCCTGCAAGTCCTTTAAGTAAGTTGTTTCATGGTACAGCAGGTCCACGTTTTTTACTTTCAAGGCAATACTTTCATCATATAATGTATCTGCGCAGTAAGCATAAGACTTTGCCGGTGCTGCTGCAGTCGTCAACTCTTCATTGCTCACAATAGTTCCTTTTTTGTTGGTATAGTCTGCACCGTTTTGCAAGGCTTCGTAGTAGGAAGATGGTATCTCGTATGAATGGACACGATCCGGATCAATACTCCTTAGTTTTTTCTTTTCTCTAAAAATAAATCCCCAGCAGGCAATGCGGTGGTTCACTTTAAAAGATTCTACAGTAATTTTTTTTCCGTCGTGAATAGTACCTTCCTCACCAAGTGGGATAAAATATATCTTAAAAGGTAGCGTGGTATGTGCTGCTTCTAGTTGGAGCAGTACAATATTTTGCAACGAAGCTGGTGCATGTATAGAAAGATCTGCACTTCTGCCCATGAGTCCCATACTACTAATAAGCCCGATCAGGCCAAAATAGTGGTCGCCATGCATGTGTGAAATGAAAATATGGTTGATTTTGGACCGCTTAATTTTAAAGTTTGTAAGCTGAACCTGTGTGCCTTCGCCGCAATCTATCAGATAAGATTCCTCTGGAGTTTGCAACACTTGTGCTGTAGGATTTCTGCCAAAAGCAGGCAGAGCAGAATTGTTTCCAAGAATGGTTAATGCAAGCACCTGTTGAAATGTTTAGGGGTTATTACTCGGACTGTTATTTAGTTTGATGTGCTGCTTTCGGTTTGCCCATCTTCATCAACGTCATTCAACAGTTCTCTTTCAATCTCTTCCATTTGCACTATATCCCAGGCTTCACTTTCTGTGGGTGTCACATTCATATACTCTAATAACTCCATTTCATCTAACATTGTTTCTACTGGTTCTTGTAGCTCACACAACACAAAAGAATGGTTTTGCTCGTAAAACCATTGCTGCAGGGCCGATAGCATTTGCGCAGTTTCGGGAGATAAAACTTCTATTGCTCCCATTCTGAGAACTAAATGAGGTACAGGCTTTTTGAGACAACTTAGTAAAACAGCTTCTAGCTCTTCTGTCATATTAGCAGCTATTTCTTTGTCAACCGGTGTTATAACGCTGAATTTTTCTTTGGTATCTATTTTGACATTCATTTAGAACAATTAGTTGTGCTGGCTCATAAAAAAGGGCAATGTTACTTTCGATTCTAGGGTCAGAAATTCACTTTAAAAAGAAGCTTTAAATTTTCGGTTAAAGATTCCATGACAAGCAAATATCTGACTTTTCAACATATCAACATTTGCATTTTTTTACAAACTATTCCCACTAAATATGCGTTATTATTGTATAAATTAAAACTGAAAGAATGGACAACAATTTTTCCACACAGGTAAAGGAAATCATTTCATACAGCAGAGAAGAGGCGTTGCGGTTGGGAAATGATTTCATAGGTACTGAGCATCTTGTGCTCGGCCTCATCCGGGACGGGGAAAATACCGCTATCAAAGTGCTCAAATCTCTTAGCGTAGATCTTTATGAATTGCGCAAAGAAATTGAAATGGCGGTAAAAGATAAGACCGGCAAAAATATAGCTAATATTAACTCCTTGCCACTGACAAAGCAGGCAGAAAAGGTTATTCGTATAACGGTATTAGAGGCAAAGGCTTTAAAGAGCACAACCGTTGAAAGCGAACACTTGATGCTTTCTATTCTGAAAAATAAAGAGAACATTGCTACGCAGATTTTAAACCAGTTTGATGTAGACTATGATGTTTTTAAAAATGAATCTGGATTTGTTACAAGTACCCCACCACCCAGTGCAGAGTTTAATGAGGATGATGATTTTGATGAAGAAAGAAAGCAGTATGGTCAGCAAAAGCCTGCTAAGCCTGGTGCAGCCAATCAACCCAAAACAAAAACACCCGTACTGGATAATTTTGGCAGAGACATAACCAAGATGGCAGAAAACGGTTCCTTGGATCCTATAGTAGGCAGAGAGGTGGAGATTGAAAGGGTGTCGCAAATCTTATCTCGTAGAAAAAAGAATAACCCCATTTTAATTGGTGAGCCAGGTGTGGGTAAAACAGCCATCGTTGAAGGCTTGGCACTGCGCATCGTTCAGCGTAAAGTATCACGTATTTTGTTTGATAAAAGAGTGGTGAGTTTGGATCTTGCTGCGTTAGTTGCTGGTACGAAGTATCGTGGTCAGTTTGAAGAGCGCATGAAAGCTATCATGAATGAGCTGGAGAAAAATAGGGATGTGATTTTGTTCATAGACGAGATTCATACCATCGTAGGGGCCGGTGGCGCCAGTGGTTCCCTTGACGCATCTAACATTTTCAAACCTGCTCTTGCAAGAGGAGAGTTACAATGTATTGGAGCATCTACGCTCGATGAGTACCGTATGCACATCGAAAAAGATGGTGCATTAGATCGGCGTTTTCAGAAAGTATTGGTAGAACAACCTTCTGTTGATGAGGCCATCGAAATTCTCAACAACATCAAAAGTAAATACGAAGATTACCATAATGTAACCTATAGCCAGGAAGCGGTAGAGGCCTGTGTGAAGTTAAGCGACAGGTATATGACAGACCGTTTATTGCCTGATAAAGCCATTGATGTGATGGATGAGGTTGGTGCAAGAAAGCACATCAAGAATATAAATGTGCCGGAAAATATTATTGATCTTGAAAAGAAGATAGAGGATATTAAACTGGAGAAAAACAAAGTAGTAAAGAGTCAAAAATTTGAAGAGGCTGCATCTTTAAGAGACACTGAAAAGCGTTTGCAAGAAGATCTTGAAAAGGCAAAAAATGATTGGGAAGAGGAGAGCAAGAACAAACGATTCCCGATAGACGAGGAAGACATTGCTGAAGTAGTGCACATGATGACCGGGATTCCGGTTAAAAGAATGGTGCAGGCCGAAACCGACAAACTCCGCCGGATGGCAGATGATTTAAAAGGTGCCGTGGTGGGTCAGCAGGATGCAATCAGCAAAGTGGTGAAAGCCATTCAAAGAAATAGGGTGGGATTAAAAGATCCTAAAAAACCGATCGGGACATTTATTTTTCTTGGGCCGACAGGTGTAGGCAAAACAGAATTAGCCCGCTCTCTTGCCAAGCAAATGTTTGACAGTGAAGATTCTTTGATAAGAATTGATATGAGCGAGTACATGGAGAAATTTACCGTGAGTCGCTTGATTGGTGCTCCTCCAGGCTACGTTGGTTACGAAGAAGGGGGTCAGCTTACTGAAAGGGTTAGACGCAAACCATACAGTGTGATCTTGTTGGATGAAATTGAAAAGGCTCACCCGGATATTTACAATATTTTGTTGCAGGTATTAGATGATGGTCAACTGACTGATGGTCTGGGGCGTAAGGTAGATTTTAAAAACACCATGATCATCATGACCTCCAACATTGGAGCAAGGCAATTAAAAGATTTTGGAGATGGCGTGGGCTTTGCAACGGCAAATAGGGTAGAGAACTCTGACGAAAATAATAAAGCAATTATCGAGAAGGCTTTGAAGCGCACATTTAGTCCTGAATTCCTGAACCGTATTGATGACGTGGTAATCTTTAATTCTTTGAGCAAAGAAAATATCTTTGAGATCATTGATATCCTAATGAAAGGTGTGATGGTGCGACTGAGTAACCTTGGTTTTACAATGGAGCTGAGTTCGGAAGCGAAGGACTTTATTGCAGACAAAGGGTACGACAGCCAGTTTGGCGCAAGGCCGCTGCACAGAGCAATTCAGAAATACCTGGAAGATCCACTTGCAGAAGAGATATTAAATATGAATGTAAAATCAGGTGATACCTTGATTGCAGAGTTGGATAAAGAGGCCGGCAAAATTCACTTTAAGTTGAAGGATGAGCCAAAGAAGAAAGAGAAAAAGTCTGAAGCATAAGCAGTAAAGTTTAGTGATACAACAATATGGCCCCGGAATATTCCGGGGCCTTATTGTATTACGCCAGAAGAACCAGGACAGCGAAGTTGCTTTAGTCAGATTACCCTTTTAAAAAATATTTATCCTTCAATTCAAAATACCTGGTACTCCATTTTTCAACTTCATTTTGTGATCCATCTTTTTTAAACCATTTTTGCAAGGCAATGGCAAAGAAGATTATTATAACTATTGATGGGTGGAGTAGCTGTGGCAAAAGCACCTTAGCCCGGCAACTAGCCAAGGCGTTGGGGTACGTGTATATAGACAGTGGCGCCATGTATAGGGCCATCACCGTTTATTTTTTGCGTAACCACGTAGACTGGACAGATACAGCAGAAGTGGAAGAAGCCTTGCAACACATACGCCTCCACTTTAAATACAATCCGAAAAACGAGCAATCCGAAATATTTTTAGGAGACGAAAATATTGAATACATGATTCGGGACCTTGTGGTGGCGGAGAAGGTGAGTGATGTAGCTGCTATTGCTGCAGTGCGTACCTGCGCCGTTGCCCAGCAGCAGAAGTTGGGTGAAAGAAAAGGGATTGTAATGGATGGAAGAGATATAGGCACTACCGTATTCCCAAATGCCGAGCTTAAAATATTTATGACGGCAACCATTGAGGTAAGAGTGCAACGGAGATACGCAGAAATGGTCTTAAAAAATCCGAACACCACGATGGCAGAGGTAAAAAGTAACCTTGAAATGAGGGATCACATAGATTCCCATAGAGAAGTGAGCCCGCTTCGCCAGGCTAATGATGCGCTGCTTTTAGATAATACTCACATTAGCATGGAAGCCCAACTTGATTTCGCTCTTAAACTGGTTGCCAAAGTCCTCAAAATTCAAACAAAAAGTGCTTCCGAAGCGGCCAACCTGGTTTCGGAATGATAAAAACCCGCAAGTTTTTCAATAACAGATTCCACTACAGCATCAGGACAACTTGCACCGCTTGTAATTAATATTTTTACCGGCACATGCCCGGGTAAAAAACCGTTCGTTTCCTTTTCTATGCCATGGTGCAAGTCATAATGTAAAATACTTTCGGCAGAAAGAATTTTTGCAGCATCATCAATAAAATAAGTCGGCAGTTTTTCTTCGCAAAGTTCAACAAGATGGCTGGTATTGCTGCTGTTGTAACCACCCACTACTATTGCCAGATCTGCCGGTTGTTGCAGCAATCCTGATACTGCAGATTGATTATCGTTGGTTGCGTAGCAAAGGGTATCTTTTGTATCTGCAAAGCGTTCATCTATATTTCCATCCATTAAATTGTAATGAGCAATCATCACTTGTTTTAAGTAGTCAGAAATGGCTTGCGTATCGCTTGCCAGCATGGTAGTTTGGTTAACTACGCCAATTTTTTGTAAGTCTTTCTGCACATCAAAATTGTCTGAAAACCTTCCCTTAAACTCTTCGTAAAATTGTGAGGGGTCTTTTTCTCCGGTGATATACCTGCCAAGGTTAATGGCCTCTGCCATGTCGTTCACCACCATTGACGCAGTGTTGGCGGAAGCATGAGAAAATGTGGCCCTTGTTTCTTCATGGGTGGGCTTGCCATGAACCACTACAGTATAATTGCTCTTCGCAATCTGTTCGCTTCTATTCCAAACTTTTTCTACAAATGGGCAGGTGGTATTATATTTATGTGTGGCTATACCTTTTTTTATCAGTGTATCCTCCATGGCTAGCGTGGTACCAAACGCTGGGATGATCACAATATCATCACCCGTAACATCATCCAGCGGAAACAACTCATTTCCTCTGATATCATGCAAAAATTTTACACCACGTTCCAGTAAGTCAGCATTCACCTGGGGGTTGTGTATCATTTCGCTAAGTAAGAAAATTCTCTTGCCGGGGTTTTCATGAACTGTTCTAAAAGCGATTTCAATAGCGTTTTCTACACCATAACAAAAGCCAAAATGCCGGGCAAGATAAATTTGAAGCGGGCCGAGTTCAAGCAGGGTTGGGCTGAAATCTTTCTTCATCTTATCTGCCTGTTTGCGATGCTGCTTGATGGCCGAAATGAGAGAACTCCTATATGTAAAAGGTATTGTAAATTGCTTCATCGTAAAATATAGGCTGCAAAGGTACAAGGTTGCAGTTAGACGCCCACAGCAACATAATCAACGCAATTAAATTTTTTTAAGTGATAACATTTCCACAAGCTAAGTTTCTTGCTTCTTCAAACATTTATGCTGTAAATCTTCGGCAGTACACGGCTGAAGGAACTTTTGATGCTTTTGCAAAACATCTACCCCGCCTAAAAGATATGGGCGTAGAAATTTTGTGGTTTATGCCCATCCATCCAATTGGTGTTACAAACAGAAAAGGCAGTTTAGGAAGTTACTATTCTATTAAAGATTTTACTGACGTGAACCCTGAATATGGAAATCGAAATGATTTTAAAAAACTTGTTGATTCTGCGCACGCATCTGGCATGAAGGTTTTGCTGGATTGGGTGGCAAACCATGCGGCATGGGACAATGAATGGGCTGCTTCGAGCCCGGATTTTTTTGTAAGAGATGAACTGGGGAATTTTAAAGCCCCTTATGGTTGGGAGGATGTTATTCAAATTGACCATAACAGTACAGCCGAGCAACAGGCTATGATCGATGCGATGAAATATTGGGTTACTAATTTTGAAATAGACGGATTCAGGGCCGACCTTGCTCACCTAACCCCACTCCCTTTTTGGATAAATGCAAGAACGCAGTTGACAACAATAAAGCAAGATCTTATTTGGCTCGCCGAAACGGAAGAAATTTCCTATCACCAGGCTTTCGACATAAGTTTTACCTGGAAGTGGATGCATGCGGCAGAGGAATATTGTAAGGGAGATAGAAACCTTGACAACCTTTTAGCAGTGCTCGGGCATTATGCATCCGATTTCCCCGCAGAAGCACTCCGTATGTATTTTACAAGCAACCATGACGAAAACAGTTGGTGCGGAACAGAGTACGAAAAATATGATAAATGGGCTAAGCTGTTGGCTGTTTTTAGCTGCACATGGCACGGTATACCGCTCGTATACACAGGCCAGGAATTACCCATAACGAGGCGCCTTCATTTTTTTGACAAAGACACTATCGAATGGCAGGCCCTCCCGGCGCTTCACGAATTTTATAAGACCTTGCTTAGCATCCGAAAAAGCAACAAGGCGCTTGCTGCAGGATTAGAAAGTCTCCCTCAATATATCCATGGAGTGCCGGGTAACAAAGCCCTGGCATATGAAAGAAAATTTGTAGACAGTAACGTAAAAGTATTTTTAAACATGACGGACGAAAACTTGCAATTCGATTTTAATGAAGGAGACGAAGAGTCGTTGTATGTGGAAATTTTCACCGGGGCTACCTATACCTTTCGTGGAAACTCTTCCGTTACATTACCGCCTGCTGGTTACTTAGTATTAGCAAAGTAAAAGAGCGGGCAGATAAAAAAGTCCCGGCGAAGACCGGGACTTTTTATGCTAAATATTTTTTTAGTTACCATCTTCTTCGAGGGTTACAGGGTATTCGTAGAGACCCTCATAACCCGGATAAAAACCGCTAATGGTAACTGTTTTTTTGTTTGATACAGCCATCCTCAATTCTTCAAGCGTTGCAACATTTTTGTCATTTACCTTAAGAATGATAAAACCATCCTTCATTCTTGTCTGATCATTTAAAACGCCATCCTTAATTTTTTTGACGAGTACGCCGCCCGATACTCCTATTTCTTTGGCTTTTCTTGCGTCCAATGTAGCAAGGTCTGCACCCAATACATCAACGGTAGCCTCTAGTTTTACTACGTCATAATTACCGGCTTTGTTTTTAAGGGTAATAATGCCGGTCATTTCTTTTTCATTGCGAACATAAGATACCGGAACCTTATCGCCGGGTTTGTAACGGCTCACCTGCTCTTGCATCTCAGCACCACTTGTAACCACTACTCCATTAATACTTTTGATAACATCGCCTTTACGAATTCCTGCAGAAGCAGCACCACCATCGGGAGTTACATTTTGTACATAGATGCCAAAAATACTTTCAGGTATTCCTCTACTTTTCTTTTCTTCAGATGACATATCACTTGCATTGGCATATTCTATACCCAGGTATGCTCTCTGCACTGTACCAAATTTAATAATGTCATCAACCACTTTCTTTACAATATTCACTGGTATTGCATAAGAGTAACCAGAATAGTACCCGGTTGGAGATGCAATAGCTGAGTTGATTCCAATCAACCTTCCGTCTGTGTTTACGAGAGCTCCACCACTGTTGCCAGAGTTAACGGCAGCATCTGTTTGAATAAATGACTCAACCGCATTTCTGGTATCACCACTTCTGTCTTTATTAAGGCCCAGGCTTCTTGCCTTGGCGCTTATGATACCCGCTGTCACAGTGGTTTCAAGGTTTAAGGGATAACCAATTGCCATAACCCACTGTCCTACTTTCACCTCGTCAGAATTTCCATATACGAGGTACGGTAAAGCCGCTGCTTCTATTTTAATTACCGCTAAATCGTATGCAGGATCACTACCAATTACTTTGGCAGTGTAAGTTTTTTTGTTGCTCAGTGTAACAGTTATTTCATCGGCTTTTTGCACAACATGATTGTTGGTAACAATAAAGCCATTGTCGCTTATGATAACGCCAGAGCCAGAGGCACGTTGCTCTGGAATTACCCCGGAACGAGGCCCAAAAAATTGGTTAAACATCTCATCGTCCAGCAATTCCCCAAACGGATTCCTTTGGGTGCGTGGTAAACTATTAGTTACCTGCTTTGCATTTGTTTTTGTTTTGATATGCACAACTGTTGGTATTGCAGCCTGCGCAGATTTTACAAAGTCTGGCCCTTCGCCCGCAGGTTGATCGCCTTCTGTGAGGCCAGTAAATTTATAATTGTCTGGTACAGTACCAGCGGCCTGACCCCCATACAAATTATCAGATTTAAAGTAGGAGCCATAACCCCATGCTATTGCCATGGTAGTTAGCGCACTGATAAGTGCAGTAAAAAAAATGTGTTTAAATTTCATAGCTCAAGGTTTTATTTTCTTTCAATAATTCAAATCATATGCCTTCACTTACAAAGTAACGATGCACTGCCAAAATGTATTTCCCTCCTGCCATGTTTAACATTAAATTAGTGAGGCTTTCGTAGATGCCTCAATTTGTTGTAAGAACTGCATGGTGTCAACCCCGTCGGCGTAAGTCATTAAGTTAGGATTTTGTGCATCTCCAAATCCTAACTGACCTTCTCCAACTATACACTGTAACCCTTCATTTTGTTGCAGTATATCTGTTACTTTATCCCCATCGTCATAGTATTCAAAAAACAGGTGGCTGATAGGGGAGAACAGGCCTTTGTTTTCTGTGAGCAAGGTGCTGCCATTCGTCATGTAATAGATATTATTAAGCAAAACGATCGACAGTTGGTAGTCATAATTATTTTTGTATTTATGATGATCTGCAAAATCTGCATACTTGTCAAACGACTTCAGCAATGGAATAAAGTCATAGTCCTTGGGTACAAATATCTTGCTAACATTGCGGCAGCCGAGGCCGAAATACAAATGAATGTCGTCGCTTAGTTTGCTTAGCTCCTCATGGGTTTCTCTGCCGGTAAGTATGGCAACAGAAGTTCTGTTCTTTCGGATAATATGGGGAAAACGGGCAAAATATTGTTCAAAATAACGGGAACTATTGTTGCTGCCAGTAGCTATGTATCCATCGCAGCCTTTTAAAATTTCAGCAATTTTTACCCAGCCTTTAAAGTCTTCATTCCAGTCACATAGTTTGTCTATGAGGTGGGTAAAAAGTACATCGTCTTTGCTGGATAGTTTTACAGTTTGTTTGTGACCAACAATAAAAACCGAAAGGAAATCATGGAGGCCTACAAGAGGAATATTACCCGCCATTACAATACCGATATTTTTTTGTTGAGCAGGTACATCAGCTACTTCATAACTAGCTGCCCAACTTTGCAGGAGCTCCTGTTGTAAAAAATTCGTAGAGATGTTGTGGCAAGCTTTATTTACAAAGGCTGGTGTAAACCATCCGTTGTGATGGTATGCACGCAATTTGATTTCTTCCCATGCTGTGTCGCTGCTGCTCATGTACTCGCCGAGCCTTACCATCAAATTAATTCTTGTTTGTAAATTCATCTTACTATTATTAAATTGCAACAAAATTACAACACATGGCCATAAAGATTACAGATGAATGCATAAACTGCGGGGCCTGCGAGCCCGAGTGTCCAAATAACGCCATTTACGAAGGCGGCGTAGAATGGGCGGTTTCAGACGGAACTACCATTAAAGGGATTTACACGCTCATGGATGGTACGGCTATTGATGTTGATAAAAGGAATTCACCCATTGCATCAGATATCTATTACATAGTTCCAAATAAATGCACCGAGTGTCAGGGTTTTCATGAAGAACCACAATGTGCTGCAGTATGCCCGGTGGATTGTTGTGTGCCCGATGAAGATTACCAGGAAACTGTTGCTGAACTTTTAGAGAAAAAAGAAAAGCTTCATATCTAAATATTTTTACGTAGCCGAAAGGCTTAATTAAGCAGGTGATATTTCCTGCTCACTTGGCGAGGGTATTACATAATACTTTCGCCTTTTTGTTGCCCTACCCTGAGGTTTAATTTGTTACCTTGCTTCCCTAACAAACGGCCTGCTATGTTAAGGTGTTGCTTCATTTTAATGTTACTGATAACGCTGGGGTGTAAAGGGAAAAAGACAAACTCCATTAACCTGGTTAATGAAAAAATAGCTGTGCTACAAACAGACAGATCCTTTTCTGACATGAGCGTAGAAAAGGGTATGAAAGCGGCGTTCATGGAATACATAGACAGCAATGGCATCTTACTAAAACCTTCTTACCTACCCATTATTGGTGCCGACGCAATCGACTATCTCATACAACAAGAAGACAGTTCCTATACCCTTAATTGGCAACCACAGAATGCATTCGTGGCAGCCGCTGCAGATATGGCTTACACCTACGGTGTTTATGCCCTTCATCCGAAGCAGGTAGACACCGTAATTTATGGCACCTACGTAAGCATTTGGAAAAAGCAGGGTGATGGCCGATGGAAATTCGTTTTGGATTCAGGCAATGAGGGCATTGGCGCAGATAGAAGTTCGCTTTAAGGATTATTAAGCTACCGTCTCATTAATTTTTGTTTCTTTGGCACAAATTCATGAACAATCTATGAAGAAGAACATCGCACTTGTTACAGGAGGTTACTCTGGCGAGTCAGTAATTTCTTACAAAAGTGCAGAATTTATTAGTAAACACATAGACGCAGACAAGTGGACTTCCTTCCTGGTAGATATTCATCCTTCCGGCTGGTTTCATCCAACAGCAACTGGTGAAAACATTGCAATCGACAAAAATGATTTTTCTTTAACATTAGCCGGGCAAAAAATAATTTTTGATGCAGTACTTGTCTCTTTGCATGGCACACCGGGCGAAGATGGCAAACTGCAGGGTTACTTTGATTGCTTAAAAATTCCCTACACAAGTTGCGATGCGGCGACTTCGGCTCTTACTTTCAACAAAAGATATACTGTGGCAGTGGCAGCCTTTGCAGGCCTGCAGGTGGCCAAAAGTATTCACCTTTTTAAAGACGATATTATTACCGCTGTGGACATTTGCAGCCAACTTAAACTGCCGCTTTTTGTAAAGCCAAATAATGGTGGAAGCAGTATTGGCATGAGCAAGGTGTCAGATGCTGCCGATGTAGAGGCCGCAGTAGCCAAGGCTTTTTACGAAGATGACCAGGTACTGGTAGAAGAATTCATCAAGGGCCGGGAGTTTACAATTGGAGTTTTCAAACATCAGGGAACTGTGGTTGCTTTGCCTATCACAGAGATCATTTCTAAAAATGAATTTTTCGATTTTCAGGCAAAGTATGAGGGCGCCAGTGAGGAAATAACACCGGCCGAGGTGAGTGATTCCATTGCCGAAAAAGTACGATTGGCCGCCCGCAAAGCCTACTCGGTGTTTAATTGCAAAGGAATTGTGCGCATAGATTTTATATATGACGAGGAAAGCGGCTACCCCTACATGTTAGAAATAAACACTGTGCCAGGCCAGAGTTCGGCCAGCCTGGTTCCTCAGCAGGTAGTGGCAGCAGGGTGGACCCTCAAAGATTTTTATTCGGCGCTTATAGAGGAATGTTTGCACCGATAATAACCTGGGGGATAATAACCGTTTTTCAATTTTAAAATAAAAAACAGGATGTTTAAGTTTCTCACACATAGACCCTTTTGGCTTAACCTGCTGGTGGCAATTGCGCTTGGGTTGCTCATTATATTCATTGTTTTGAAAACCCTTGGTGGCATTACAAAACACGGCGAATACCTAACGGTACCCAGTGTATTGGGAAAGAAAACAGAAGAGGCAATTAAATTTTTGGAGGCAAAGGGGTTTGAAGTACAAATACAGGATTCTGTTTATGTGGACACCACTAAAATGGGCATTGTTTTAAAGCAATTACCCGATCCCAACAGTACGGTAAAGATTAACCGTATCATTTTTTTGACAGTAAATAGGGTAACACTACCCCTTGTAGACATGCCCTCCTTGCAAGGCAAAACACTCAGTTACGCTTTAGAAATTCTAAAAAGAAGTCATCTTTCTCTTGGCGATACCACCTTTAAGCCAGACTTCATGATGGGCTCGGTGCTGGAGCAAACTTACAACGGCAATGCTATCACTTCGGGTTCTAAGTTGCCGTGGGGCAGCCGGGTAGATTTAGTAATTGGTAGTGGACTCGCCGACCAAAAAATTATGGTGCCGGATATGCTGGGACTTACACTGGCGGAGGCTAAACTTATATTAGACCAGGCCGGACTGGGCCTTGCAGCAGTAATTTCCGAGCCAGGCACAAAAGATACATTGGCGGCGTTCGTTTACAAACAAAACCCCCCTAGATTTACTGAGCAAAATCAGGCTGTTTACATCCAGTCCGGGCAGTTGGTGGATCTCTGGGTGTCACCTGTTCTTAAAACGGAAAAGGATTCCACTATAAAAAGTAAAGAAGATTAAAGCAGTTATTATGAATAGTATAAACATAGAAGAACTAAGCGAGCGTTTAAAGTTAGGCGAGAAAATAAACCTCGTAGATGTGAGAGAGCCCGATGAGCGGGCCGCATTTAACATCGGAGGCACATTTTTGCCACTTGGCAAAATTCAAACAATGCAAACCGATGAAATTGACGATTTAAAAAACCAGGAAGTAGTACTCTACTGTCGTAGCGGAAACAGAAGCGGCCAGGCCTGCCTCATTTTAGAAACAATGGGTTTCACCAATGTTAAAAATCTAACCGGGGGAATGAATGACTGGCAGACAAGGTTCGGTAACAAATAAATGAAACAAATTATTTTTGAAATGCAACAGCCGCAATGTGATAACTGCGGCTGTTGCATTTTCAATATACGTACCTTATAATTTGATATTGATGCCCAAAGTCCAGTAAATGGGCGCCATGGGAAAATAGAAATTTTCGGTTGTTTGTTCGCCGCCAGCTATGTAGCTAAATGTGTAGCCATTGGGTTCGTATTTTTTAGAGAATAAATTGTTGACCTGCAGAAACAGCAAAGCAGCTTTTTGAAGCGTGTAATTGAGCTTCACATCCTGTACATAAAAACTGCCTAGGCTCCTGCTTGTTTGCGAAGTATTGTCCAGGTATTGCCGGGAAACATATTTGCCCATAAAATTGATCTCTAGATTTTTGATAGGTAAAAGGTTAATGGCGTATGCACTGATGCAGGAAGGCGAAAAGGCAATATCTGTACTCTCGTATCGTTGCGTTTGCTGGCCACCGTTGTCGTAGTCATCAATATATTCCGTAAAATTTATAACCTTGTTTTTGCTCAGGGTAATGTTGGCAGAAGCCGATAGCCATTTATAGATTTTCATACCGCCACTCAGTTCAATACCTGCACGATAGCTGTTAGGAATATTGGTGCGGGTATACGCCCCCACGTCATTTATCTTTCCTGTAAGTACCAATTGGTCTTTGTACTGCATGTAGTAGAGGTTGATTCCCCAGGACAATCGGCTGTTTTTATTTTCTAATCCGGCCTCAAAGTCATTTAATTTTTCTGGCTTGGCAAGTTGGTCGGAATTGTTTTCAAAATCATCCCTGTTGGGCTCTTTAGCCGCACGCCCATAAGAAACATAGGCCTGCATATTTTTATCCGACCACGTGATACCTGCTTTTGGGTTAAAAAAGCGGTAGCGCTCTCCAACCTTAATTTCTGGATTTGCTCTAAACCCATTGATGCTGTAGTCTACCGCTCGTACCTGGACGTCTAAAAACGTTTCCCAATGCTTAGCAATTTTTTCGGTCCATTTCAGGTAGAGGGCATAGTCTGTTTTCTCTGCGTTGGTATTGTAGTAGCGAAAGTTTTTCGGTACGGCTGCCTGTTGCTCAGCAGATATTACTTCGCCAAAATGCTTCCCATCATACTGGTTTACACCACCGCCAATAATTACCTGGCTTTGTAGATGATTGTATTGCAAGGAAAATATGCTGCCGTAAAACTTATTGTCCAGCCAGAGCCTCCTTACAAGATCTGTTTCGGTAATGCTGTTACCCCCATTATTGTAATCCGGGAGTCCATACTCCGCTAATAGCTGATCGTTCTTGTATTGCTCGTAATATCCAGCGCCCTTTGTGAGAAACAGCGCCACATTTCCTTTCCACCATTTATTTAGCTGCTGGTTGTAAAAAAGCTGATAATGGGTTTGGGTGTAATTGTCCGTTTCATTAGCATAGGGTTCACCGGCTTTTTCGGTACCTGCACTATTAAAGGTCCGGTTGGTTTTCAAAGTATTTTCGTCAATACCGTACCAGGCCTGGTAAGTTTTTTCTTTTCCCGAAAAAATATTAAGTCGCAAAGAGTTCTTGTCTGTTACGTAGGCGGCACTTGTGAAAAAAGATTGTAGCCTGGTAGTGGCCCGGTCTATGTATCCATTACTGCGAATACTACTTAGCCTTCCATCGAAACTGAATTTTTTCTTAAATATGCCGCTGTTGAAAATAAGGGTATTTTTAAATGAGTGAAAACTGCCGGCAGTACTATTGAGTTCCAGTCCTGGTTTGGTAATCACTTCATTGGTGCTAAGATTGATGCTGCCTCCAAAAGCACCGGCACCGTTAGTACTCGTACCCACTCCACGTTGTACCTGTATGCTTCCTGCAGACGAAGCAATGTCTGGAATGTTTACTAAAAACGTACCCTGGCTTTCTGCATCGTTATAGGGGATGCCATTCAATGTTATATTTATCCGGCTGGCATCCGTACCCCGGATGCGTATACCGGTGTAACCGATCCCGTTGCCCGCATCTGCATTTACTACCACAGAAGGGGTTTGGTTTAAAATAAATGGAAGATCCTGCCCGATGTTTTTAGCTGCAATTTCTTTGCGGTCAAGGTTCGTTTTTGCAATAGGTGTTTTATCAGAAGCTCTCACGGCATTTATTTCTACAGGTTTCATGTAGAAAGTGTCATTAAACCTGCTGGTGTTCTGTGCATAGGATACTCCGCAAGCATAAATTAAGCTGATGCTTAATAACAAAATTAATTTCATACCAAAAATGTTGTGCTGAAGCTCCGGGCAGAGACGCCGGTCTTAAATGTACTCCCTTCGCAGGCATTATCCTGAGCAGGTTATCGGGTATAATCTCAGCCTCTTATTACAAGAAGCACCCCGGAAATTCAGTCGTGTGTAAAAAAACAGAATGTAAAATTAAGGCGTAAACGATAAAATCGTAAATATTTTTTCTTTTTGTAACAAAATACATGCTCACCCGTAATACTCTAAAATTACAGCCATGAATAACTTATTAGCACTCTTTCTTTTATGCAGCAGCCTTTCTGTTGCAGCCCAAACCACCAAAGAATACAATGATCCACGGGCCAAAATCAGAAACATTACCGGCACATTCAACAGCATCTCTGTTTCCAGCGGCATCCAATTGTTTCTTACACAGGCAAACGAAATAGCGCTGGCCACGAGCGTTTCAGATGATAAGTACGAGGAACGTTTTAAAACAGAAGTGGTTAATGGTGTTCTAAAAATTTATTATGATAATAAGGGGATGACCTGGTCCAATGACAAGAATCGAAAACTAAAAGCGTATCTCTCTGTAAAAGATATCAATGCTATTTCAGGATCATCAGGCGCAAGTGTGCGATTAAGCAGTGCCATTAATTTGTCTAACCTTTCAATGAATTTTTCCAGCGGTTCTTTATTTACCGGCGAATTAAATGTGACCTCGTTAGAAGTAAATGCCAGCAGCGGGGCTAACATCTCCACTTCAGGAACAGCAGATAAAACAGAAATTTCGCTCACCAGCGGAGCGTTGTTTAAGGGTTATGATCTGGTAAGCCAGTACTGTTCTGCCAAGGCAAACAGTGGTGCTGTTATCAGGGTCGAGGTAGCAAAGGAACTTAAGGCATCTGCAAATAGTGGTGCGGTTATTAGTTACGAAGGAGACCCGCAAGTAAATAGAGGTAGTATCAACAGCGGAGGAACCGTTAAAAAAGCCAGTTAGTTATGAAGAAATTATTTATCATCCTATTCTCACTTTGCATACAGTTTGCGGTGGTCGCACAAGATAATGTGGTGATGGACGGCAACGTAGAAGCGAGAACTTTAAAAGGAGATTTTGACAAGATAAGGGTATCGGGAAATATCAAACTTGTACTCAATCAAGCTAACGATGTTTCACTTGCGGTGAGTGCATCCGAAGCAAAATATAACCAGAATATTAAAACAGTAGTTTCAGACAATACACTCCATATTTCATGGCAGGGAGATTGGAACTGGGCAAAGAACAGGGAGATCACTGTCTATCTTTCTTTCAAAATTATAAGTATGGTTGCAGCTTCCGGGGCATCTAGGATATCTGTTTTAGGTGCATTAAAATTAGATGCTTTGCAAATAGATTTGTCTGGTGCCAGCAGCTTCAGAGCCAGTGGCGTGGCATTTCAGTCTCTCACAATGGAATTAAGTGGTGCAAGCGAAGCTAGACTAGATGGCACCTCCGTGTTCATGAATGTAGATTGCAGCGGTGCCAGCGATGTAGATGCTGATAAGCTTAAAACGGAAACTTGCAATGCCTCTGCCTCAGGAGCATCTGATTTGGAAATCAACGTATCTAAAGAACTGACGGCTAACGCATCTGGAGCCAGTTATATTTATTATGCTGGCGACGTTGAAAAAGTCAACCTTAAAAATAGCGGTGTAAGTAAAATTGTAAGGAAACGATAAGAGATCAAAAATTTAATTTCTAATTTCTTTTGGTTGCGGAGCTTCATAGTTCTATATTTGCACCGCGAAGTAGAGCAGCGGTAGCTCGTCGGGCTCATAACCCGAAGGTCAGAAGTTCGATCCTTCTCTTCGCAACAAAACACCAAAAGAGAAGCCTGGGATTCCGGGCTTTTTTTTATTTTTCTAAGTATATACGAAGTATACTATAGAATTGATTATCTCCTCTTTATTTAATTCATATGTGGTAATCAGTTTTAAGTACACTTAAAAATTGATTACGCAATGAAAGTTGGTTTCGTTAATATTTTTGGTAAACCCAATGCAGGTAAGAGTACATTACTCAATGCGCTGATGGGTGAAAAGATGGCCATTGTATCTCACAAAGTCCAAACGACCCGCCACAGGATTAAAGCAATTCTTAATACAGACGAATACCAAATTATCTTTTCCGATACTCCCGGAATAATAGATCCCCGTTACAAACTTCATGAGAAAATGATGTCTGCCGTAAAAGGCAGCCTTGAAGATGCAGATGTAGCTCTCCTAATGGCAGATGCCCGGGAGCCGGCGGATTCCAGCCACGAAATCTTTAAGAGCCTTAAGCTAAAAGCGCCCGTCGTTGTAGTGCTCAATAAAGTTGATGCAGTTAAGGATGAAGCCGCCATTTTGCGAACCAAAACTTTTTTTGAAAGCCAGCCCTATTGCAAGGAAGTTGTCTTGATTTCTGCACTCAAAAAAACAGGCATGGCGGAGTTATTGCAGCGTATTTTATTTTACCTGCCCGAGGGGCATCCATTTTACGAGGGCGATGATATAAGTGATTTGCCCACCAAGTTTTTTGTAAGCGAATTAATTAGAGAAAAAGTATACCAGTTGTACCAGGAAGAACTTCCATATCATACGGCTGTGCTGGTGCGTGAATACAAAGAAAAAACTACTCTTATAAAGATTTCTGCAGACATTATTGTGCAGCGGGATACGCAGAAGGGAATTATTTTAGGCGATAAAGGAAGCATGATTAAAAAGTTAGGAACGCTCGCCCGTATTGACATTGAAGAATTTTTGGGAAGCAAAGTCTTTCTTGAACTTTTTGTAAAAGTAAGACCTAAGTGGCGGGACAATGATGTGCATTTAAAGGAGTATGGGTATTAAAATTTTAATGGATAATCGATAATGTAAAAATGAATAATTCAACATTGTCTATTATCAATTCATAAAGTATATCAATTAAGAATATGAGTTTCACAGTAGCAATAACCGGAAGACCTAACGTAGGCAAAAGCACTTTTTTCAACCGTTTGCTGGAACAGCGCAAGGCAATTGTAGATGATATGAGCGGCGTAACGAGGGATAGGCAATATGGAGTGGCGGAGTGGATTGGCAAAACTTTCAATGTAATAGACACAGGCGGTTTTGTGCCACAAAGTAATGACGTTTTTGAAAGAGAGATTCGCAAACAGGTGCACATTGCTATTGAAGAGGCAAACGCAATTATTTTTATGGTTGATGCTGCTACAGGTATCAGCAATTTGGATGAGTCGATGGCTGAGATGCTTCGCAGAAGCACTAAGCCCGTTCTTTTGGTGGTAAATAAAGTGGATAACCATAGCCGGTTATTAGAAGCCAGCGAATTTTATAGCCTTGGTTTTGAACATATCTTTTTCCTCTCCTCTATTAGCGGAAGTGGTACTGGCGAGTTGCTGGATGCACTTGTAGACTTGATACCAGCAGACAACGTAGATGATAACGCAGCATTGGAAGGTATTCCTAAGTTTGCCATCATTGGTCAGCCGAACGTGGGCAAGTCATCGCTGCTAAATGCCTTGGTAGGTAAGGAGCGCACTATCGTAAGCGATATTGCAGGCACTACCCGGGACACCATCCATACGCACTACAATTTATTCAATAAAGAATTTGTACTAATAGACACTGCAGGCATCCGAAGAAAAAACAAGGTAAATGAAGACCTCGAGTTTTATTCAGTAATCAGGGCTATCAAGGCAATGGACGAAGCCGACGTTTGTTTGCTTCTACTAGATGCAGGTAAAGGCATCACTGCGCAAGATCTTTCCATCTTTGCAATGGCAACTAAAAAAGGAAAAGGTATTGTGGTGCTTGTAAATAAGTGGGACTTAATAGATAAGGAAACCAACACGGCCAGGGATTATGAAAAAGATTTAAAGCAACGCCTTGCACCCTTTTCCGATGTTCCCATCTTATTTATATCTGTCACAGAAAAACAGCGAATTTTTCAATGCATAGAACTTGGCCTTAAAGTTTATGACAACAGAAACCGGAAAGTGCCTACTTCTAAGTTGAATGAGGTGATGCTGAAAGCAGTTGAAAGTTACCACCCACCCGTGGTGAGGGGCAACCAGGTTAAAATCAAATACGTTACCCAGCTTCCTACGAACACTCCCAGTATTGCATTCTTTTGCAATTACCCCGATGATATTAAAACCCCGTACAAAAATTACCTTGAAAACAAGCTCAGAGAAAATTTTGAGTTTAGCGGAATACCGATTCGGTTGTTCTTCCGGAAAAAATAATCAATGGTGCCCTTAATGCTTTTTGTAAAACTCCCCAACGGGAGTTTTTTTTATAAATAAAATTTATAATTTGTTTAGGGTAGCTTTAAAAGCGTTATTTACAGTATCCGCTTGCGAATCCTAGATTACCCAGTTTTTAAGTCTCTTAAAAATGCTAAACTCATGTAAACGGTTTCTCGTAGTTTTAAGACGGACCAATCCAATTACTTAATCAAATCTAATCTTATGAAAAAGATTTACTTAATTCTCTTTACCAGCTTAGGTCTTTTCAGCTTAGCAGCTCATGCACAACCAGTTACAGTGGAGTATTTCAAGGGTTATAAACAGAGTAATACACATGTATTAAACTGGAAGGTTACCTGCGCTAGCTCTCCATCTTTGACCATGGAGTTAGAGCGTAGTGCTGATGGGAAAAATTTTGAAAGTGTCAATACTCAGACCGAAACAGCTTTGCGCTGCCTGCAACCATTCAGCTTCACTGATGGTTCCCCATTGCCAGCCATCAACTACTACCGTTTGAAATCTGCTGATGTGGACAGTAAGTTGACTTACAGTACTACAGTGGCACTGCTAAACAAGGAAAAAGGATTTGAAATTGAAAGCCTAACGCCTAACCCTGTTCGCACCGCTGCAATGTTAAGCGTAACGAGTGCTACCAAATCTATCTTCGAAATTGTAGTGTCAGATCTTTCTGGCAAGCAATTGAATAAACAAAGAGTTACTCTTATTGCCGGAAACAATTTATTGCCTATCAATGTGAAAAATCTGCCTGCCGGCACTTACCTGGTGATCGGTTTAACTGGCGATGGCATCAGCAAAACACTGCGCTTTGTCAAACAATAATTTGTTTTTTAAATAATCCTGAAAAGCTGTCTACCCATGGCAGCTTTTTTTGTTTCAATAGTTTTTGCAATTGAGTACTTTTGCACAAATGAAACTGCAGGATTTTTTAGCTTCTGGTATTATCGAGAATTTCTGCCTTGGTTTTTCTTCGGATGAAGAATCCGGGTTGGTAAAAAAGATGGCTGCCGCTTACCCTGAAGTTCAGCAGGAACTCGATGAAGTGAGAACCTCCTTGCACCTCATTCTAAAGCGTGCTGAAATAAAACCGGCCCGCTCTGTTAAGATGGCAGTCATGAAATCAATATACTCTCAGCAGGCATCTATTGAGCCCGGTTTTGTTCCGTTATTAGATACAGTAAACAACTTTGATAGTATCTACGCAGCCTTGGCTGCAAACGACATTCATTGGCCCACCGAGAATTTCGATAATTTGTACGCCCAGGAACTTCCGTCTACAAGGGAGATTATCAATTTTGCGGTGTGGGTAAAAAACGGACACGAAGAGGAAATGCATACCGACAGAAACGAGTTTATAGCAGTACTGGAGGGTTCTTGTGAAATGGTCATGCAAAGTGGGCGGACCAAATATGGTAAGGGCGATATCATCAACATTCCAATCAACGTTCCGCATTCCGCTGAAATAACATCAGCAGAGCCAATGTTTGCCTTGGTTCAAAGGCAGTTGACGGCAAGCTAAAACACACCTATTTTTAAGGGAATAAATGCAATGGCTGCTACTTGATTAAGCCTGCATATAAAATCATTCCCAATGAGATGAACAAGGATTGACGGGCTTAATTGCCCAGAAACATTCGTACAACAACGTAACCGATAATAAGGAGCAAAAGAATGAGGGCAATGCCGTAGTAAACAGAAGCATCTTGTTTAAAAAATCTTTTCTCTTGTTTTTTCTTTCGAAGCTGCCGGTTGAGACCATTATTTAACTCATTCACCACAGCCGATACATCAGTTTTAGGATGGAGCTCGGCAAGGCCATCCATGGCATCGCTCATAAACTCATCGTCGTTTAATTGTTTTTCCAGTTCGTGCTGCTCCTTGGCAGTTAACTGACGATTAAGATAGTCGAGTAATTTATTTTGCTCAACATTGGTGTTCAGATTGGATAATATGTTTTTCAGATCATCACTCATTGGGTTGCATTCTTAGCATGAAAATTTTCAGGTTTCTTTTACCGTTTTGAATGTGGCTTTTTACCTGCATAATAGAATAACCGGTGCAATCGGCTATTTGTTGATAGGTTTTTTTTTGCAGGTAAAAGGAGGTTACGCAAAGTTTTTGCTCAGTATTAAGTTGCATCATTGCCTCCTCCATTTTATTGAGATGGTCATCTTTTTCTATCGCCAGTGTTTTGCTTTCTGTGTCATCTGGCGTAGCCATTAGCTGATCGTTGAGCTCTGTCGTAAATTTCCCCTTATCTCTCAACTTCATCAGGCAATAGTTTTTTGCCACCATGTATAACCAGCTTTTAAAAAACTCTACTTTGTATTTGGGTAAATCGTTGATGACTTTTAAAAATACCTGTTGCACACTATCCTTAGCATCTTCTTCATTTTTAAGGTACTTCATGCATACACCCAAAAGGAGCATTGTATATCGCTTGAGCAGTATACCCAGCAAGTCGTTGTCGTGATGCTGGTAATAACGTTCAAGCAGTTCTTTGTCTTCGAGGTCGGTATAGTGGCGAATGTTCAAGTTGAAAGAGGGGACTGGTTTTTGAGCTGTAAACATAACTAATTTCCATAATTTCGGAGGCCTGAAAAAAGTATTTATGAGTTATGCAGTTTGTATAGTACCGGTATCGCCTATCCGCCTTAGGGCAGATCATCGGGAGGAAATGGTGAGCCAGGTATTGTTTGGCGAAACGCTGAAGGTATTTGAAACTGATAAGTATGGTTGGATGCACATTAAAACCGCTGTAGATAACTACACTGGCTTTTGTCGTTCAAACCAGTTTATTATTTTGCAGCAACCTCTTCAGCACCTAAAAGAATATTCAGGTGATTGGGTGTCTGAAATTAAGGTAAACGATCAAAGACTGATGATTCCCTTTGGTAGCGATCTTTCTTTATTGAGTGCCAACATACCAGGCACTACCATCAGTTTTGAGGGAAATATTTATAATGCATCCCGCCCGGATATATTGACTGCTAACATTTTAAAACTTTCTTCCATTTTTTTAAACACTGCATACCTGTGGGGTGGGAGATCTGTATTTGGTATAGACTGCAGTGGATTTGTGCAATCAGTTTTTAAAATGCTGAATGTGCCACTGTCAAGGGACGCTAAACAGCAAGTGTCGGCTGGGGAAGCAATAGGATTCTTGCAGGAAGTAGTTTGTGGCGACCTCGCTTTTTTTGATGACGAAAGGGGAGACATTGTTCATGTAGGCATCCTGCTCAGTAGTGCAGAGATCATTCACGCCTCAGGGATGGTGAGGATAGACGCAATAGATAGTGAGGGTATCATAAACGGCACCACCAAAAAACGCACACACCGGCTACGCATTATCAAACGTGTTATTCCGTCGCCTTGATTTTTTCAGGACTGGTCAAGGGAGAACTTGCTGCGGGTTCATCACTCTTTAGAACAGCCGCTTTTTTGTTATCAAAAAAAAGCATTTTGATTGCTACCAGCATCATTACAACCGCAAACACTTTTTTAATATTTTCCTGCGAGAGGCTTAGGGCAATCTTACTACCGAAATAACTGCCAAAAAGAAAGGCTGCAGATATAACGGCAATTACTTTAAAATCGATGTAGCCCTGTTTGTAATATTGCATGGCTCCCAGGATGCCCACTGGGAGTAGCAAAATACCCAATGAAGTTCCCTGCGCCATTTTTTGAGAGAACCCAAGAAAAAATACCAGGCAAGGAACAATGATAATGCCGCCACCAACGCCTACCAAGCCGCTGAGCATACCTGCAATAAGACCCACAAGGAGAAGGGTCAATACCAACTGTGTGTCCATCTTTATTTTATTTACTGGCATGCTCCGGAAAACGTTTGTTGTATCTCTCTACCGAATCTTCTATGATTTGAAAGGCCGTGGCTTTATCCTGAAATTCATCGATCAAAACTTTTTTATTTTCAAGCACTTTGTATTGCTCAAAATAATTTCTTAGCACTGCAAAAAAGTGTGGTGGAAGATCACCTATTTCAGAAGTGTGGTTAACCGACGGATCTTTGCTGGCCACGGCTATGATTTTGTCGTCCTTTTCGCCGTTATCTATCATTTGCATGTTACCAATTACTTTGGCTTCTACGAGACAAAGTGGCTGAATGCTTTCGCTGCAAATCACCAGGATGTCCAATGGATCGTTGTCTTCCCCCAACGTTTTTGGAATAAAGCCGTAATTAACCGGATAGTGAAAAGATGAGTAGATGACCCGGTCTAATTTTAATAAGCCGGTGACTTTGTCAATTTCATATTTGGCCCTGCTGCCTTGCGAAATTTCGATCAGGGCATTTACCTGCGCAGGGGCTTTGCTTCCGTAGTGAGCACCATGCCATGGGTGAAGAACGTACATAAAATATTATTTAGCGTTGAAATAATTTTAAACCAAGCCACGCAGCTAAAATGCCTCCTACTACACTCATGGCAATATAAAGAAAGGCAAGGTTGTATTTTCCAGACTGGAGTAGGTCGAGATTCTCGCCACTAAAGCCAGAGAAAGTAGTAAACCCACCACAGATGCCCGTTGCTACAAACAGCCTGGTAGAATCGGGCAGGCCTTCGGTTCTCAAAGTAAATGCCATTAAGATACCCAATAAGAAACTACCTGCCAGGTTAATAATCATTGTGGCATAAGGAAACGACTGGCCTGTAAAAATCAATGAAACGCTGTACCTCATTACTGCACCTACGCCTCCGCCAGGAGCCACCAGTAAAAAGTTTTTTAATAGCATTTTATTCAATGGGTAAATTTCCGGAAAAAGTGTATTTAAAATCTACTGCCCACTTTTTGTTGCTGCGAACGAGCTTTATTTCCATGGGTTTATTCATATAACTGTTGCTGTAATTAATGAGCGTAGTGCTATCGTCTACATCGAGGTATTTATTTATTTCGTAGGAAGCCTCTTTGTATCCTTTTTTTTGATCGGCAGGCCACTTATTGTAAAGAACCTTGTACGATTTAAATAGCTGCACGTTTTGTGTGTCTTGCAGGAGGAGGTCCGATGCCCGATCAAAATCTCCATTTAAGCTTGCCCGGATAAATTCTCTTCCTGTATCAAGTGCGGTCTCCGGGTTTCGCTCACTTTTTTCCCAGCAGCTCGAAGCAAAACTTACAGCCAAAAATAAAATCAAAATCTTTTTCATGTGCAGAAAATAATTACGGCTAAAGTTAGCCATCTTTTTAAATTGTATAAAAAAAGCACCCTTTTGGGTGCTTTCGAAATATTTACTCTATTGCCCGAGACCTTCCAAAATTTTTGCAGCCGAATCCCAATCTTTACCAGATTTCTTCATTTCTTTTTGCAAAGAATCAAGGTTGATGCCTTTCAACTTCTCCATAACATTTCCGAGACTGTCGTTCAAATTAATTCCTTTCTCGTTCATTTTATCCATGCCCATTTTCATGATGGAACCCATGCTAAATGAAACTTTCCAGTCACTGCCTTCTTTTTGCAAGGGAAAATTAACGGACTCTCCGGATGTTTTTTCTTTTACTTGTACCGTCGCGTTAGTGCCATCAATAGTGGCATCGCCCATTTCAATATTTTGCTTGTCATACTTGCCACTCTCAGCAAGGTTTGTGTTCATTTGTTTCTCCCACATGTCCAGCATGCTCTTGCTATCCGCCGTTGCCAGTGACCGGGCGGTGGCCATGTCTTTTTTCTCAATGGCTTCAAAGAATGCGGTTAAGGTTTGCTTAGGGTCGCCCGTGCTGCTGTTGTTACAACTCGAATTGGCCAAACTGGTTACAATAAGCAAAATGACTATCATCTTTCTAATCATGGTCGATATTTTTTGTGTAGTGTCAAATGTAAACACAATTCCGAAAAATGTATCTATTGTTTTTCCGGCCCCTCGGCATGTTCCCTTTTCCTTTAGTATAGACAAAAAAATAAGGCAGCGAGAGGCGGCCTTATTAGTATTTTCAAATAGAGAATCTTATCTCTTCGTTGCTTCGTTTGTTCTATCCAAATCATCTTTATTGTACGCCTTGATGATAGATTTCACCAATCTGTGTCGCACAACATCCTCTTCATCCAATTCGATGTGAGAAATACCGTCAATGTTTTTCAACAGGCGGGTGGCTTTAAACAAACCACTTTGTTGATTCTTAGGTAGATCAATTTGTGTAGGATCTCCGGTAATGATTGCTTTTGCATTTGGACCTATACGTGTGAGGAACATTTTGATTTGCAAATCATTGGTGTTTTGAGCCTCATCCAAAATAATAAAAGCATTATCCAGGGTACGTCCACGCATGTAAGCCAGCGGTGCAATTTCGATGGTGCGGGTGCTCATGTAATACCCAAGTTTGTCAGCAGGTATCATATCGTCTAACGCATCATACAAGGGGCGCAAATAAGGATCAATCTTTTCCTTTAGATCTCCGGGCAAGAAACCAAGACTTTCACCTGCCTCTACTGCCGGCCGGGTAAGAATAATCTTCTTTACCAATTTGTTTTTTAAGGCTCTGACCGCCAGGGCAACAGCCGTGTAGGTTTTACCGGTACCAGCAGGGCCTATAGCAAAAACGATATCATTTTTATCGCATGCTTGCACCATTGCCTTTTGATTTGCAGTGCGGGCTCTGATGGTTTTACCATTGGGGCCAAACACCAACACGTCATTTGGATTACGGTCAAGAAAGTTGTCTACCGTTTTCTCATCATCGCCACCAAGTATTTGTTCAAAATAATTTTCGCTCATGTGTCCGTTTCTTTGCAGGTACTGCACAAGGAGATCAATTTTTTCTTTTGCTTCTTCGATTTGTTCCGGGGCTCCACTTAATTTTATCTGTGTGCCACGGCTTAAAATTTTTAACAGGGGAAATTTCTTTTTGAGAATGTTTAGTTTGCCGTTGTTTACTCCAAAAAACTCGATCGGATTTACGGTCTCAAGGTTGATGATGGTGTCTGTCAATGCTTTTCCGTTTTAATTACCTTTTCTTAGAAAGAAAAAGCAGGTTGGGTAAAAGAAAATTGTTACGTAAGGTTGGATGAATTCATTCTTAGTAAATTTATATTCCAACTTTTTACAATGCTAATTTAATTATACACATTTAATTGTGGTTGGTGGAAAAGTTAAGGCTCCAGGCTGATGCCCAAATCTTAACAGTAAAGTAATAATAGTTGGCCATCAAATGGCAAAGGGTTAAAACCTCGCCAAAAGTTTCAGGTTTAAAAGCCGCGGGGTGAGCCTGTTTGGAATTGCAAAGGAGTTGTTTGCAAAATCTTTTATGATTTGATAGGAGATGGTATTGGCCCTATCGATGAGGTTGAAGACTTCCAGGCTCGCCCAAATATTTTCGAATTTTCTAAATGGATTATGACTCCGTCTTAAAGATTTGTCAGAAAGCAACAAAGCGCTGAAGCCAATGTCAACTCTCATGTAGGGCTCCACAATCAAACCATTTCTGTAGCGCACACTGTTGGGAAGATTATAAGTCATATTGCTGCCGTACAACAGATTTAAATGCACTTTAAAATTTTTGTTGGTAGCCAGGTAGTCTTCCAGGAATAGGCCTACGGTAATGAGCCTATCCGATGGGCGCCGAAGCCAGCCCACACTGGTTTGTACACTATCAACTGGTACCTGGTCTGGCGTTTCGGGTTGTATTATTTCGCCCGCTGCATTTTTATACTGATAGTAAAAATCGTTGTCAAGGTTTTCCCTTGTTTGCATCAACCCTATGCTCAGCCAGCTTTGCGCATCATTCACCAGTTCTCCGAAGAGGCGCATTTCCAAGCCGGTAGCATAGGCTTTGGCATTGTTGTCGCCAAGGTACCTGATCTTCACATTGTCAATATCGTAGGGTACAACATCGGTCATGTTTTTGTAGTAGGCCTCGGTGGTGAGCCTGAACGGCCTGTTGCCTGGGCCTTTAAAATTGTAATCCATGCCAGCAATAAACTGCGTACTTTTTTGCGATTTAATGTTTGTGTTAATGCTGCCGTCTGGTCTTCGCAGTTCACGGTAAAAAGGTGGCTGTTGGTAAATGCCAGCAGACACTTTAAAGATCACATCCTCTTGCCACGAAGGTTTCCAGCTCGCCTGCATTCTTGGGCTGATTAAAAACTCTTTGTTCAAACTATTGTAATTGTAACGGGCACCTACTTGCAGGATAACTTCATTTTTTGTTTTAGATAAATAAATATTGTCTTGCAGGTAGCCGGTATATTTTTGGATTTTAAGATCAGCGGTAGAATTTTGAAAGCTGGATAGGTTGAGCACAGAAGGATTCGCTGGTAATGAGTAGCCGGCAGAATCCTGGTACTCCCATTGGCGGAGTTTATCTTTTATAAGCGTTTGCTCTATGCTATTGCCCCACTGCAAAAAATGCTTTCCCTGCGTATAACTTCCTTTGTGCCCTGCGTTCCATACCTCGATGTTCAATTCGTTTCTTGCATAATTCTGGTAGTACCCTGCGCCTAGCGGATTTACAATGTCTCCGAATGTACCGCTGTTGTTATCGAAATCTCTGTCTCCAAAAACGTAGGCTCCTGCAATATCAAAGTTTTCTTTTTCATTGTCTTTAAAACGGCTAACCATCCATTTCAACTTCAATTTTTCTGTGGGTGAATGCAGCAAGCTTGCACCAATTAAGGCTGTATTGTAGGAGTCTTTTTCCTGGCCCTCAAAATAAATGTCTAGGCCGAGGTTGGCAGTGTATAGGGGACTAAAAACGGAAGAAGTTTTTTTGACTGACTCCGGGAAAAACGAAAACCGTGAGCTAGAAAAAATGCTAAGCAATTCTAACTGCAATTTTTTGCTTACCTGGTAAGTTACGTAGGCCTGTGCATCTGAGGCTGAGGGTATGTAGGCTCCTTGTGTAGGTTGATTGCTCAGCAGGTTTCTATTATTTTTGTTTCTTACAGCAGCAAGCCAGGTTACTTTTCCCTTTTTTGCACTGCCCTCTAATTGCATGCCTTGTTCTAAAAAACTTACATAAGCACTGCCCCCAAACCTTGTTGGTTTTTTATATTGAATGTCTAACACGCTACTCATCTTGTCGCCATACTTTGCCTGGAAACCTCCTGTGTAAAAACTTACGTTTCGGGCCAGCTCAGGGTTGATGAGACTGAGACCTTCCTGCTGTCCGCTGCTTACAAGGTAGGGTCGGTATACTTCAAAATCGTTGATGTAAATAAGGTTTTCGTCATAGTTACCGCCACGTACATTGTACTGAGATGTGAGTTCATTGTTGCTGCCCACTAATACTTTTATGAGTGCTTCCACGCCACCTGTTGTGCTAGGCAAAGTGATGGCGTTTTTAGGATTTATTTTTACCAGGCTATTTTCTGTACGGCTTCTTTCATCGGTCACTACAATTTCTTCCATGCTCAAGCCGTCTGTTTTCAAACGTATTAGAATCACTTCAGTTTCGCCGGGGCTCAGGTAGAAATTCTTTTGTTGAGAAATATAGCCAGTGTGACTAAATACCAAGCCGATGGCTTTTTGGGCAGGTAGAACCAATGTAAAACGACCGCTGTCTGATGTGGCAATACCTGTTGTGCGACCAAGAATAACTACAGAAGTTTTTGCGAGTGGCAGATCGTTTTCATCAAGAACAATTCCTGAAACAGTAGCATTTTTGTTTTGAGCAATCGCTGATACAGAAAGCAGGATAAATAAAAAGGCGACCAGTGATCTCATAGATTGAAGATAGATATTTATTGATTCACGAGGCCAGGATGCCGCATTGCTGCTAATATTGATACTGGCGCCTCACAACCTTTTAAGTGCAGCAATAGTTTCGGCAGGGTTCTCAGACTTGAAAACTGTGCTACCCGCAACAAGCACATCTGCGCCTGCGGTTATAATGCTTTTTGCATTGCTCATAGTTACGCCACCGTCTACTTCAATTAACACATTGAGTCCCGCATCCACAATCATTTGCTTTAAGGCCATAATCTTTTTGATAGTTGCGGGTATAAAAGATTGCCCGCCGAACCCGGGATTCACACTCATCAGACAAACCATATCTATATCTTCTAAAATATCTTTGAGTGCCTGCACAGGGGTATGTGGATTGATGGCTACCCCGGCCTTCATACCCAGGCTTTTTATTTGTTGTATGTTTCTGTGCAAATGCCGACAGGCCTCTATGTGAACAGTAAGAAGATCGGCGCCGGCTTTTTTAAATGCTTCAGCATAATTTTCCGGCTCTTCAATCATGAGGTGTACATCACAAAATTTGCTTGTTGCAGCACTAATAAATTCAACAATCATTGGCCCAAAACTAATATTGGGTACAAACTTTCCATCCATCACATCCAGATGAAACCAGTCTGCCTCACTTTGGTTGAGCATTTCGCAATCTGCACCAAGGTGTAAAAAATTTGCAGGTAAAAGTGAAGGAGCAATAAGTGCCATATTGAATTTTTTTTTACGGATTTGTTAGCTTAGATATTATTGGAAAAAAACTTAATTTATTAAGGCGCTGACGGTGGTCAGTGCTTGCGTTGCAGCTTCATAATTTGAATCATAAATCAAAGCAGTTTCATAACTCTCTTTTGCATCGTCTAACCTGTTGAGTTTCTCAAAGCAACGCCCCATGTAGTAATAGCCTTCTGCATACGAGCTTTTAATTTTTACAGCCTTGTCTAATAACCTTAGGGCTTCCATGTAATTTTGCTGCCTGTATAGCACCAGTGCTTTTTCTTTGTAAGGTTCCATAAAACTGTAGCTGATATTGATGGCTTCATCAAAATAAGTGATTGCTTTTTCATCTTCGCCAATGCCACTATGGTACAAGCCTTTTATTAGAATAGATTCTTTTATGAACTCACCTTGCTTGATAACAAGGCCTGCTAATTGTAAAGCTAAAGGGTTTTTTGTTTCAGCATATAGTTTGGCTAGTAGCAACACATCGTTCAGGTTGGTAGATAGCCGGGTGCTTTTTTCAAGGGCTTTAATCGCCTGCAGGGTATCTTCATTTTCGTAGTGCAACACACCTTTTATATGCCAAAGTCTGTAGCTCCCACTATCTTGTTTCAATGCATCGTTCACTGTGCTAAAAGACTTTCCATATTCGCCATTTTCACGGTAAAACTGAACGAGGTTTTCTAGAATCAAAATAGAATCCGGATATTTTTGTTGGTCCTTTATCAATAGCTTTTCCTGGGATAAGGTACTTGCAGGCGGCTCGGAAGCTCGTTCATTGCTGTTGCAACCAGCCAGGTGGAGAGCCAATAAAATGAGGATATATTTCATGAAAAAAATCTGTTGCAAATGTAACAGATTGACCGGTCAATGAATGACAATAGTGTTACAAAATTTATAGGCACCCCGCTTACCTTTGCGCTTTATTAAAGCTAAAATTTCTAATGAAGTATTTCACCCTAGTTCCCCTAGTGCTCATGCTTTTTTTGTTTTCCAGAGAAGGGGCTGCAAACATGGCTGCACCATCTATAGCTGCACCGGCTGATACCATTCACTTTCCCGGAGAAGATCATTTTGCAAATGTGCGCCAACTAACTTTCGGCGGCGATAATGCAGAAGCATATTTTAGCAACGATGGGAAATACCTTGTTTACCAAAGATCAAGTATCAAAGATGGTATAGCCTGCGATCAGATTTGGATGGGCAAGGTTCCTACCTCTCCGGCAGAGCCTTTTGTTCCGAAATTGGTGAGTACCGGAACGGGCAGAACTACCTGTGCTTATTTTTATCCTGATGGTAAACACATACTGTATGGTTCCACTCACCTGGGCGACAAAGGATGTCCGCCGGTGCCAGATCGCAGCAAGTATGGCAACAAATACATTTGGCCCATCTATGAAAGCTTCGATATTTTTAAGGCTGATACTAGCGGAAAAATTGTAAAGCGACTTACGAAGACTAAAGGCTACGATGCTGAAGCAACCATTTCTCCCAAGGGGGATAGGATGGTTTTTACGTCTATGCGTGACGGTGACCTTGACCTGTACACAATGGATTTAAATGGCAAAAAGATCAAAAGAATTACGAGTCTACTCGGCTATGATGGGGGCGCATGGTTCAGCCCGGATGGAAGTAAAATTATATGGAGAGCGTCCAGGCCAGTTACGGCTGCCGAAGTAGAAGAGTACAAAGACTTACTTGCTCAGAATCTTGTAGCGCCTACAAACATGGAAGTATGGATTGCCAATGCCGATGGTAGTAATGCCAAGCAGCTAACAAACCTGAAGCAGGCAAACTGGGCACCCAATTTTACACCAGATGGGAAGCATTTTATATTTTGTAGCAATCATGAATATAAACGTGGGTTTCCATTTAATATGTACCTGGCAAACCTTGATGGAAGCGACATGCAAAAAATTTCAAGGGATAAGGGTTTTGATGCCTTTCCTATGTTTAGCAATGATGGAAAGAAATTTGTTTTTTGTAGCAACCGCAACAATGGACGCACGAGGGATACGAATATTTTTATTGCTGATTGGGTGGAATGAGGAGCCAAAAGGTGTAAGGTGAAAGGTCTAAGGTGAGAGGTCAAAGGTCAAAGGTAAGAGGTGAAAGGTCAAAGGTGAATGAGCATCAGGTATCTAATATCTAAGATTCCGTATCCAGCATCCTGTTGAGTAACTTAAATGAAAATTAATGCGGCCGCTGTTGTAGATTTGGCCAACTAAACCTGATAATTATGGAAAGTGGCTTATTGCATCTGCACAATTTTTTACGTTGGGTAATATTGTTTTTTTTAATACTTTCTTTGATTCAAGCCTTTGGCAAAAAGGAAGGTCTCAAGAAAACGAGTTTGTGGTTATTGATTGCGTCTCACATCACATTGTTGATAGGTTTATACCAGTATTTCACTGGCAGCTTTGGATACAAATTGATTGAAGCAAATGGCTTTGCAGCGGTGATGAAAAATAGCGTGCTTCGCTTTTGGGCGATAGAGCATATGACGGGAATGATCCTCGCAATTGTACTTATTACTATTGCAAGGGGCAAATCGAAGCGTGGCGGTTATAGTGCTGCAGGTTGGCTCTACCTCATAGCATTAATTATTATTCTTGCTGTGATTCCCTGGCCTTTCCGGGAAGGTATAGCAAGGCCATGGTTCCCTGGAATGAAATAAATGAAACAATCTTATTGATACACGAACAGCCCGCATTTGCGGGCTGTTCGTGTATATGGCAATCAGGATAATTCTATGACTTCGCAATCTTTCATTTCTTTACCATCGACATTGAAGCGAATGAGCGTGCTCACTTTATGCCAGCCTTGTTTGCCTGCTGCCCCCGGGTTCATATGCAGACAAGATAATTTTGAATCATACATTACTTTTAAAATATGTGAATGGCCACTTATGAAAAGGCCTGATTTATTTTTTTTTAATTTATCTGATATTCCCGGTGCATAGCGGCCTGGGTAACCTCCAATATGACGGATAAAAACATTCACTGCCTCACAAGTGAAAAATTGATCTTCAGGGTACAGCGCCCTGATGCTGGCATCATCTATATTGCCAAAAACGCCACGTAAGGGTTTAAAGGCTTGTAATCTTGTAACTACCTCCATGTTGCCAAAGTCGCCCGCATGCCAGACCTCATCACAATTTGCAAAATGCTCAAAAATATTTTCATGTAAGTGGCTATGAGTATCTGAGAGGAGACCAATTCTTGTCAAAGTATATTCAGTTTAAAAAATGTAAATTTGAAATGAAGGTAATCCGCAATTGGTAGATTGGTTAATTAGTGAACCAGTTAATTAGCCAATTAGTCGATTAGCGAATGTGATAATTTTATCAGATGTAAGATGCTTTACAAATATGTTACTTTGAACATAGAACGGCACTCCATTATCAAATAATCGACTTAACAAATTGTCAAATTAGAAAAAATGCCTCATTATCATAAAGCCGGAACCATTCCGCACAAACGCCATACACAATTTAGAAAGCCGGATGGGAGCTTGTATTCGGAACAGCTGTTTTCTACAGAAGGCTTCTCCAACGATTACAGCATTTCTTACCATACCTATGCGCCTACGCTTATTGTAAAGTGCGACGATCCCATAGATGTATCTCCCATAATAGCAGAAGAAAAGATGCTGAAGCATCGTAGTCTGGAGGGCTTTAAAGTTAAACCCGAAGCCGATTATCTTCAAAGTCGTAAAGCGGTGTTAGTAAACAACGATTGTCATATTGTGCTGGCTGCTCCGCAGCAAAGCATGGCAGATTATTTTTACAAAAACGCTGATGCAGACGAAATGATTTTTGTGCATGAAGGTAACGGCGTTGTAAAAACATGTTATGGCGAATTACCATTTAGTTATGGAGACTACATCGTACTTCCCCGGGGAACAATTTATCAAATAAATTTTAATGACGCCAACAACAGGTTATTCATTGTTGAATCATTTCATCCCATAAGGTACCCTAAAAGATACATGAGCAAGAATGGGCAACTCATGGAGCATGCACCTTTTTGCGAAAGAGATATAAGGGTACCTGAAAACCTGCAAACCCATGACGAGAAAGGCGATTTCGTAATCAAAACTAAAAAGAAAGGTTTGTTGTACGGCATCCATTACGGTACGCATCCGTTTGATGTGATAGGCTGGGATGGGTGCTGTTATCCTTATATTTTTTCTATTCACGACTTTGAGCCTATCACGGGTAGGGTACACCAACCACCACCGGTGCACCAGACTTTTGAAACAGATGCATTTGTTGTTTGCTCTTTCGTTCCCCGTTTGTTCGACTACCATCCTTTGTCAATACCTGCGCCCTATAACCATAGTAATATAGATAGCGATGAATTGTTGTACTATGTGGACGGCGATTTTATGAGCCGCAAACATGTTACCCGTGGGATGATCACTTTGCATCCCGCCGGCATACCGCATGGGCCGCATCCCGGCCTTGCAGAGAAAAGCATTGGTGCAAAGGAAACAAAGGAACTGGCAGTGATGGTAGATACCTTTCGGCCTTTGCAACTCACCAAGACAGCCATTGAAATTGAAAATGATGGTTACGTTATGAGTTGGGCAGAGTAATAATGAGGTTTAAGAAGTTTTATTGGTTTCAAATTTTTAGGTTTGAAGCTTTTGTTGTCCGATTAAAATATTTCATTTTGGGCTAAAGCCCGATTATGTATTGTGCTTCACTAACCTCTGCCGCCAAGCGGCAGATGGGGTTACATGAAACAACCCCTTCACAGTTGGGCTTTAGCCCCAGATAGTCGGGCAACAATGGGTTAAACGTCTGAAACATTTTAAACGTCTGAAACTTTTTTCTTAAATTGCTGTACACAAAAAATATGCTACGATGATTAAATTTCAAGAGTTAAAAGTAGGAGACTACCTTGTAGTTGAACATGAGGGTGATAAGCGCAGAGGAGAAGTGACCAATTTAAATGCTAATGAAAAGCAGGTTTGTATAGATAATGGCAGCCAGGAGTTCTGGTACGAGACTGACCAACTTTCTCCCATTGATATTACGGACGAAGAGTTAACCCGTTTGAAGTTCAGCAAAGAGTTGCTCGCAGATGGAGGTGCCAAATATTCTAAAGGAGCATTTCGAATGGTGATTCCGAGAGACGGCGATTTTGCTAATATCGAAATGTGGTATAGGGACGAAAGAAGGCATATGCTGCATGCTATTCATCTGCATACGTTGCAAAATCACTTTCATGATATGACAAAAATGCATTTAGACGAAGCAGTATTTGACTAAGACTACGCTTACTGGCACTCAGAAAAAAACCTCCCGGATTATTGCGGGAGGTTTTTAATATCAGGATGAATTCTTATTCTCCCTTGGCTTCTTCGGCAGCATTTTCGCCGTCTTCTAATTTCGCTTTCAATTCTGCCAGTGCACTTAGATCTCCAAGCGTAGACTTCTCAACCTTACTCTGTATCGTTTTTACAGCCTTCTTAGTTGAATCCGCTTCTGCTCTTTTTTCTTTTTGCTGCACTTGTTTTTCTTCTTCTTTCTCTTGCTCCCAAAGGCGGGTATGACTTAAAACAATGCGCTTATCATTACGATCAAATTCAATTACCACAAAGTTGGCAATCTCATCAGCACCAATTGTTTTTCCATCTTCCTTAGCCAGGTGGCGAGAAGGCACGAATCCTTCGAGACCATATGGAAGCTGTACCATAGCACCTTTGTCATCTTTCTTTACAACTGTTCCTTCGTGTAAAGTTCCAATGCCAAATGTTTCTTCCAAGCTGTTCCAAGGATCTTCTTCAATTTGTTTGTGGCCCAACTGAAGTTTACGTCCGTCTTTATCAATGCTAAGAATTAATACATCAATTGCGTTTCCAACTTTGGTGTATTCATTAGGATTGTTGAAACGTTTTAACCAGCTCAAATCACTGATATGAATCATTCCACCAATGCCAGTAGCCAATTCTACAAACACACCGTAAGGAGTGATGTTTTTGACGGTTCCGCTATGCTTGCTGCCTTCAGGAAATTGATTTTCGATAGTGCTCCATGGGTCTTCGGTCAATTGCTTGATAGAAAGACTCATTTTGCGGGTATCCTTATCAAGAGTTACAACCCTTGCTTCATATTCGTCGCTTAATTTAAAGAATTCTTTGGCATTGATTGGAGTATTGGCCCAGGTAATTTCACTCACGTGAACCAGTCCTTCTACACCCGGCATAATTTCAAGAAATGCACCGTAGTCTTCGATATTTACTACTTTACCTTTTACAGTTTCACCCTCTTTCAGGTTTTCTGCAAGGGTATCCCATGGGTGAGGAGTCAATTGTTTTAAACCAAGACTTATACGTTTTTTATCATCATCAAAGTCAAGTACAACCACGTTCAGTTTCTGATCCATCTTCAGCACTTCTGTAGGATGGTTGATACGACCCCAGGAAATATCTGTGATGTAAAGCAAACCATCTAAGCCACCCAAATCAAGGAATGCTCCGAAATCTGTAATGTTTTTAATAGTTCCTTCCAATACCTGGCCTTTCTCGAGTTTGCCGATGATTTCAGCTCTTTGAGCTTCGATATCGCTTTCAATAAGGGCTTTATGAGATACAACGGCGTTCTTAATAGCCTCGTTGATCTTTACCACTTTAAATTCCATTGTTTTACCTACGAACTGATCGTAATCAGTAACGGGTTTAACGTCGATCTGAGATCCTGGCAAGAACGTTTCCATACCAAATACATCCACGATCAATCCACCTTTTGTTTTGCTGGTTACTAAACCAGTAACAATTTCGCCGGTTTTATTAACCTCTACAATTCTTTCCCAAGCCCTCGTAATGCGTGCAGATTTACGGCTCAGGTTCAAGTTGCCTTCCCTGTCTTCTTTTTCTACAACCATCACTTCAATGATATCACCTACTTTAACACCACCCGGAATATCTCTGAATTCGTTCAGAGAAATCAAGCCATCGCTCTTGAAGCCGATGTTTACCACAACATCAGTTTTAGTTAATGATTCTACAGTTGCCTGTATCATTTCACCATCGTTAATTTGTTTAAAAGTGTTGTCGTAAACGTCATCGTATTTCGCCTTCTCTTCTGCAGAGTAAGATGATACGTTTCGTTTATCCCTGCTCCAATCAAAATCATCATGAGCAGTTTCTACAATTGGTTCGTACACTGGTGCATTTGTTGTCGCAGTAGCTTCCACTGTCTCGCCAGCATCTGCTGACTCGGCAGCCTTCGGCTCCAGTTCTTCTGCGTTTAGTTGTTTGTTAATATTGAATGACATAAAATAACCCCCGTGGTTTTATACGGGGCTGCAAAAGTAAGGCTTTTTGCTATATTTGAAATGGGCTCCAAACCATATATAAATTAAAAATGCCCCTAAACCGGGGCATTTTTAATATTTCATTCAAAACGATTAAAGTATCAATACTCTACCAGTTTTAAGTCTAACTCCTCTTTGATCAGTTAGCTCAACACTGTAGATTCCTTTTGGATGGTTATTAAGATCAACATCCAGTCTGGTGTAAGCGGATGTGATACTGTACGCCCTTGTATAAACCCTTGAACCTTTACTGTCAAACACGCTAACCGTACGAGGGTAAGGAGAGCCTCCCAATTGGCTGAAGAATCTCACCTGGAACTGGCCAGTGTTAGGACTAGGATAGATAAACAACAGATCGTTGGCTGCAGCAGATATTCTGAGACCAGCTGAAGTTGCTGAACAACCTTTATCGTCAATCACTCTAACTGTGTATAAACCCAGTTTGTCTACGTCAACCATCAGCGAACTGCCGGTGGCACCCGTCACAAGTACACCGTCCCTGAACCAGGTATAGGTGGCACCAGGGTTAGGAGATACTGCGGCAGACAATGTAGTAGTCTGTCCTGGGTAGATAGCCGTGAAAGGGTTAGCTGTTAAAACTATAACCGGTGTAGGGTTAACAGTTAAGGTAGCAGCTGCCGAGTTCGAAGTGCCGGCACAAGGAATAGCAGTCGCAGACAGGCGATACCTGTTGCCATTGAGCGCTACACCCGCACCAGTAATGGTGAGTGTGTTGGTAGTTGCACCACTGTAAACGCCAACGTTTGTAAGATTGGTGTAAGTAGCACCATTATCAGTGCTTACCTGCCACACTATAGAACTTGCATTACCGTCTGAAGTAGTTGACGTAAACGTCGTATTAGCTCCCTGGCAAATTACCCTGTTAACAGGTGCTGTAAAAGTAGCCGGAAGTGACCTAACCGTGATCGGAATAGTAGTTACCGATGACTGACAGGTAGGGGTTACGAAGCTCACGCTGTAATTCACCACACCTGAGGTGTCTGGCTTAACATATACTGTTGTTGCCGGTGTTCCAGTGTAAGCAACAGTAGCTGCTGCATTGGTAAAGATGGTGCCCGGGCGTGTGGTTGTCCATGTCCCCTGTGCGAAGTCTGGAGCTGTGTAAGTAATAAACAAGCTCGCTGCAGTAACAGAACCTTCATCAGTTGCGCCTATATCCGCTATTTTTATATTCCAGGTACCGTTAATTGTACCTAATAAGGCCGACCATGATCTGTTGGAAACCATAAGGTCACCAAAGTTTGCGTTAGTAATTGCAAACTTTTCGGCAGCATATGAGCCTGACCTTGGAGCAGCAGCGCCGCTTAAAACAGTTGTTGAGATTGAATCAATGGTAGTATTTGTAAAATTGGCAGTTCCATTTGTACCGGCACCTCCGTTTAACCTGGCAAACAAATTCAGTTTCTCGTTATTTGGAGCATTTAGATTCATAACCAAATCGCCCACATAAGGGTGAGTAATACTGAATCTAACCTCAATATTCTGTATCACCGAGCCCGCAGGAATTCCGGAAACTGTGATAGGAATCGCAGTAGAAGTTGTTACCGGGAAAGTTCCATCAGGAATGGCGACAGGTAAACCCGTAGCAGCAAAACTGCCTGTGATAGCTGTAGCCACCGTATTGGTAATACTCAACTGTTGAATAGATCCAAGACAGATAGTAGCTGAGGCAGGCGTAACAGTTGTAATCAATGGTGTTATGGTTAAGGTAGCACTGTTGCTAAAGTTAACAGCCGCACAAACTCCACTAAACACGGCTCGGTACACATAACCGTTAAGAGCAGCACTTGCATTAGTTATTGTTAATGTGGCGGTGTTTACTCCGCTGTAAGGCGCCGAGTTAGGTACGTTTATCCATGATGTAGCACTTGCGCTGGTTTTATACTGCCAGGAGAAGCTGGGCAATGAACCAGTAGCAGCCACTGTGAAAGTAGTGTTACCACCACAAACTACAGACCTGTCCACCGGCTGTTGTGTAAGCACAACTGGAACACAAGGAACGATGTTTACCAAATAATCTTCAGTTTCACCCCAGGTATAAGTAGCGCAGGGTTGAACAGAATTTGGTGTAGATATCTCTACATTTATAACCCGCATGCCTGTGATGCCTTGCAAGGCATTGGCAGGAATGTTAACAAAGCCAGTCTCTGTATGCGGTCCTGTAATTGCGTTAGGCGAAACATACACTCTTTCAGTTGTTGCAAAAACGCCATCCTGATTAAAATCAATCCAGGCCGCGGTGCTGTTAGCAAAGTTGCCACCACAGGTACCAATACCTACTGAAAAAGGCATGCTGGTTCCGAGGAATACATCCGGAGCTGCTGGTGCACCCGTGCCAGATTTGTAATTGGCGTATCTCCTGTTGATAGATCCAGGGCCAGGACCAACAGATGTGCAAATAGAAGAATTATTTAAAGTACCAAGAGAAACATTAAAAATATCCTCATCAACATTACTTGTAGCTGCAGAGTTGCAATAGCAATTAACAAAAGGAGATTGTAACACCTGAACCGGTGTTGATGTGCCGCTGTTAGCACCACATGTAACTACAGCCTGGTAGAAAGTGGCTGCAGTTTGTGTTCTGGTTAGGGTAACATTCGTTGCACCAGCAATGTTTGTAAAAGAACCTGCAGCTCCTGTAGCAGAAGACTGCCATTGGTAGGTAATACCAGAACCGCTTGTGAAATTCTGAAGGCTTAAAGTGAAATTCGTTGCTGAGCAAATGGTAGATGCACTGCTTAATGTATTACCTGGTGTGGGTGTGCCAGTACAAGGTACCACCGGCAAAATATTTACAGTGTAGTCTTCTACCTGCCCGTAGTCTGAGTTGCCACAAGAAGTTGCATTTGGACCAAAAGCGGTGTCATGCATTCTTACCCTCATACGTGTTGTGCCTGGCAAAGCTGTAAACGGAACAATGATAGTGGTAGTAACTGTAGCAGGAGCCACCGCTGGGAAGCCGGCAGGCGAAGTGTACACCCTTTCGCCGGGATCAGTAAACACCCCATTTTGATTATAATCTATCCATACAATTACCTGGTCTGATGCAAAAGCCTGAGACACTGAAACTGATAATGGGTAAGGCTGACCAGGATTGAGAAGTGTTGATAAAGCCGTGAAATTTTCGTAACCGGCTGTAGAGGTCGTTGTATTATTGATTGTATTTAAAGTGACATTGGAAATCTTCTCATCAGTTGTGAAATTGGCACCTGCAGCACAATAACAACCAGACGGCGGATTGGCTGCAACCTGAACAGGTGTTGAAGTACCAAAACTAGCGCCACAACTCACGACTACCTGGTAAAAGGTAGAAGCTGATTGAGTAGTTGTATACGTTGCACTCTGTGCACCCGCAATATTTACAAAGGAACCAGGAGTTCCGGTTGCAGAAGACTGCCACTGGTAAGTTAAACCTGTGGTGCCAGGGGCAGCAGGAGCAGAAACAGACAGTGTGAAAGGTGTAGCAGGGCATACACTTGAAGCAGTTGATACTGTATTGCCAGGTGTTGGAGTACCCGAGCAAGCAACAGCAGGACTTAAAGTTACACTGCCGCCAAAGAATATAGGTGTATTGGCAGCGGGGGCAGTAGGTGCTACACCGCCAAAACCAACGTTTAACCCACCTATCTGAAAATTCCCAAGCTGAAGGTTAATACCTCCGACCGAGAATACATTGGGAGTCGGCAGAGGATCACCGGCAAGAGTCGATGAAATCCTTAGGCCTTTTGATAATTCAAGCACGAATCTAAGTTGAGCCCCGGCAGGTATTACATAGTTTACACTAGTGATTACTGGAACCACGGTTAAATTCGCAGGCACAACAGCATTGCCACTACCGATTTGAGTCCAGGCGGCAGTAGAATAATCGTAAGCACCAGATAATGAGGTAGAGCTTACGAATAATCTGGCAACTGAAGCATCACCTGCAACCGAAATTGGTGCAAATACACCCATTTGCGTGCTCACATTTGTAAGTACAGCTGGCACAGCGGTCGTATTTTGAAGTACGAATGAAACGTTTAAAGGATTGGCATTACTAATGGAAAGATTACCTTGATAATTTAAGCCTCCCGAAGTGGATACGGTTTGCGCATTCAGGCTAATACAGCAAACACTTAGACCAAGAATCATGAGAGAGTTTCGGCAACCCTGCAAAATTCTTTTAAGAGTAGTTTTGTTTTGCATAATAATTTTTTTGGTAGATAAATTTAACGAAAAACTGTTCCTTAGTTGAGACTAGTTTTTCTTAACAGGAACCGCCTTTACTGCAGGAGCTTTAGTGAACTTAGTGTCAGTACCAGGGGCTTTTCTATTTTGAACTTCCAGTTGCTTGGCCGCAGTTCTCTGCTCTAATTCAGAAGGGCCCTTAGTAACCTCAGGTTGCTTTAATGCGACAGCAGCTTTATTATTTTTTGAAGGAGTTTTCTCCTGTGCTATAGTACTTATGCCGGCAAGCAGGAACACCACAGAAACGAGTAAGATTTTTTTCATAATTAAAAATTTATAGTAAAAGATGATTCTCAAATATACACTTATAGCCTCAATGCAAAAAAAATATGTTAATCTTTGAGAGCCCTGATTTTTAGTATATTACCGACTTCCCAAGAGCAATAAAAGGGTGCCAATGGAACTCATAATCCATTTGTTCTAAAAAAAAGAAATGGTTTACTTTAGCGTTTCCATCAGTGTTTAATCACCAAGAGATGAATCGATTTTTTGCCAGTTTTACAGAGTCTCGCTTTGCCAAAGGCCTCATCTATTCCGTGGTTGGAATATTTACCTATCCGGGCTTAAACATCATCAACAAACTTCAAATAAAAGGAACCGAGCACCTTCAAAATCTTCCTCATAACAACGTGCTTTTTGTGAGCAATCACCAAACTTATTTTGCTGATGTAATGACTTTCATTCATATATTTTGCGCAGTGAGTTGGCGGAAGCAAAACCGATTGGGTATTCCATTTTACCTGCTTTGGCCATTTACAAGAGTTAACTACGTGGCGGCCGAAGAAACAATGAAAACAAACTGGCTTACCAAATTATTTTTAATGGCCGGTGGGCTCACAGTAAAACGCACCTGGAGGGCAGAAGGTGCTGAGGTGCGAAGAGGTCTTGACCCATCTGATACCCGAAAAATCACAGATGCACTTAACAAAAATTGGGTGATCACTTTTCCGCAAGGAACAACAAAACCTTTTGCGCCGGGAAGAAAAGGCACCGCCTATATCATCAAACAAACAAGGCCGGTTGTTATTCCTGTAGTGATTAGTGGGTACTGGAGAGCATTTAATAAAAAGGGACTGAAATTCAAAAAGAAAGGGTCGTTGTTGTCGGTAACCTTCAAAGAGCCTTTGCAAATTGATTATGAAGATTCCATTGAAAATATTCTAGAAAAAGTAATGGATGCCATTGAGCAAAGCAAAAAATTTATGATTAAGAGTAAACATCATCTTATGAATAAATTAGACAAATAATTTACCCTCTTCGCCTGAACAAAACATCTCTCCACTTTCAGAAGGCTTTCGGCAAACAGTTTATTTTGAAAAAGTAGGTTGCTCTATTTTACAAACAAAGCTTTTAACTCCTCTGCGTCTTCAGGTTTCATTTTTCCTCCTAAAATAAGGCGCAGTTGTCTTCTTCGAAGAGCACCTTCAAACAACGCAATCTCTTCGGTAGTTTCGGGTACAAGCTTATTTACTGGTCTTGGCTTTCCGTTGGGGTCCAGGGACACGAATGTATAATATGCCTCATTGCTTTTGTACTTGTATTGTTGAATCGCATCTTCACCCCACACCTTCATGTGCACTTCCATACTGCTGTTAAAAGCTCGGGTAACTTTGGCCTGGATGTGCACAACGTTTCCAATTTTAATGGGTGTTTCAAACGAGATGTTATCTACGGATGCTGTAACTACAGGTGCTGCGCAATGTTTCATAGCCGCTAATGCAGCCGCAATGTCCATCCAATACATAAGTCGGCCGCCCATAAGATTACCAAAATTGTTGGTGTCATTCGGCAACACCAACTCCGTCATTACTACCAGTGATTCACCTGCTTTTTTATCCATTCTTAAAATTTCGGCAAATATAGTGCAAATGAAACCTGCGGTACTGCAGATAAGCCCAGTTATACAAAACCTGCCTCGTGATATTTTCTCAACAGATCCTAACTGGCCAGGTAAAATCAATTCTCTTCTTGACCCATCTAAACAAAAATCATTTGCCTGTGTTTGAAAAAGAAAACTAAAATCATGGAAGGTTTAAAAGGCAAGAATATTTTACTGGTAGGCGCTACGGGAGGCATAGGCGAAAGAACTGTGAAGCTCTTAAATACAAGCGGTGCAAATCTTTTTTTAGCAGGAAGAAACGAGGCGAAATTGAGGACGGTTGCTGAAGCCAACCAGATTCCTTCTGAGCGAACGTTTGTGTTAGACATTTCAAAGCCGGCGAGTGTGACCGCATTAAAAGAAAAATATCACGAACAGTTTGCAAGTATCGACATTTTAGTAAACGCAGCCGGTATCGGTATCATCAAAAGCATGGATACCCTCTCTGACGAAGACTTCATGCAAACCATTAACGATAATTTATATGGCCCTTTTCTGCTGGTCAAGGCATTTCTGCCAGCAATGAAAGAAGTAAAGAAGGGACTAATCATCAACATACCCGGGGTGCTGGGCAAAGTGCCTATGGCGGGTGCTGCAGCATACAGCGCAAGCAAATATGGTTTAGTGGGAATGATGCAGAGCATCAGAGAAGAACTTAAAAGAACTGATATCAGGATCACCAATTTATTTTTAGGTGGAGTAGACTCTCCTTTTTGGGATAATATTGACCTGAGGGTACAAAGAGAAAAAATGATACAAGCAGAAGAAGCGGCAAAAGCAATTTGGTTTCTTTGTCAGCAACCCACCAGTGCTGTTGTGAGCGAAATGGTAATGCAACCCTTTAATCACCAGGCAATATGACTACGATATTCTTCCACCAGATTTGGTAGTTCATCGGCTAAAGCAGAATTTTGAAGTCCAAATTGCTCATATGATATCGTTCGATAATACAGAATACGCCTTTGAATACAAGACTTTTGATGAATTAAAAAAAGCTCAGTTTCTTTTTTTTGCCATGGGAAATCCTGCCTTACTTAAACTAGGCCTGGCCGTAGCACCGTTAGCCATTCGCTGGAATATTCCATTCACCAAGCCGCTTTTACGCTCGACTATTTTTAGTCAATTCGTAGGCGGCGAAACGTTAGAAGAAACTGCTCTCGTTGCTAACAAACTTGAAAAATACCACGTTAAAGTTATACTCGATTATGGCGTGGAAGGTGGTGCCGATGGAGAGGAGGGTTTTGAAGCATCAACCCAGGAATTTATAAAGGTGATTAACTATGCAGCTACGCAAAAGAACATCCCTTTTATGAGCATAAAAGTGACGGGTTTTGTGCGCTTTTCGCTCTTAGAGAATTTAGATGCAACTATGCACAGCAAAGAGGGGTCACTGGTAAGCAGGTATAACCAGGCGATAGCGCAATTGACTCCCGCTGAGAGGGAGGAATGGCAACGCTGTGTAGGCCGCCTAAAGCGCATTTGCGAAACCGCCAAAGTTAAGAATGTGGGCGTACTGGTAGACGCCGAAGAAACATGGATACAGGATCCGGTAGATGCAATGACCATGCTCATGATGGATGAATACAACAAAGAAAAAGCAGTAGTATATAACACGCTCCAACTATATCGCCACGACCGCCTCGCCTTCTTGAAAGAAAGTTATAGTGCAAGCCAGGAGCGCAATTTTGTGTTTGGAGCTAAATTGGTACGGGGTGCCTACATGGAAAACGAAAGAAAGCGTGCAGCAGAAAAAGGCTATCCTTCGCCCATTCAACCAACCAAAGAAACCTGTGACAGAGACTATGACCTCGCCACAGAGTTTTGCATTAATCACTTAGAGAACCTGTGCATGATTGTGGCTTCTCACAACGAAAAAAGCAATCTCTACGCCACAGAGCTACTAGATCAACATGGCTTACCGCACAACCATCCTAATATTCATTTTTCGCAGCTATACGGAATGAGTGATCATATTACTTTTAACCTCGCTAAAAGTGGTTGCAGTGTAAGTAAATATTTGCCTTTCGGCCCTATCAAAGATGTAGTGCCTTATTTAATGCGCCGGGCGCAGGAAAATAGTTCTGTGGCGGGGCAAACGGGAAGGGAATTGGGACTTTTGAAAAAAGAATTACAAAGACGAAAATTAAATAGATAGCGCTATTGTACCTGGATGATACTATTGCCAGCCAATGCAAATATGGAATCGTTCTGTAGCGGCTTGATGGGCTGAGTGCCGGTAAATTTTCCAAAAGCCGGGAGCACTGCGTATTGTTCATTAAAGTAGAAACAGGGTAGCCTCAGCGATTGTTTTCCCACGCCTCGTATCGTTATGCCAGGGTGAATATGACCGCTGAAACAATAATTTTCATCATCATCAGCAAGGTCACAAATATCATGGGTGAATATAAATGGATCAATGTTGTACGAACCCTCGTGCACAAGGATATCTGCTTCCCTGTATTTTTCTTTTTGCAAAATATCATGGTTGCCCAATACGAGATCAATATGAAGATCCGGTAGGCTTTGTCTCCATTTAAGAAACAAATCATGCTCTTTGTTAGAGTGGCTATGAAAAAGATCGCCCACCACGATAAGCCTTGTGGGTTTATAAAATTGGATTTCTGCAGTGAGGCGCTGCATATCTTCATTGAGCATATTTTGCGGAATACCTATTCCATTTTTTCTAAAGTGTCCGCTCTTGCCAACATGAAGATCTGATAATATTAAAGATTTTTGTTCTTCCCAAAAAATGGTGCGATTTGCACTTAGTAAAAAATGATTGCCGAGAATGCAGTGAGAGAGGTAGGTGGTCATTGCTGCAAAAATATTGCATCCTGCCATCTTAATAATTGGTTTTGTTTTATTTTTTTACTTGCGTAATTTGGCCGAAAACTAAATCTATTATGAGCACTCAAGAAATTCATCAAGATTCTTTAAGTACCGCCGAATTTGGCAAGCCCGCTTTGCCTACAGGACTCAATGTACTTACGATCCTCACTTTTATTGGTTCAGGCATCCAGCTACTCGGCGTAGCTTTCGGTTTTTTTTCTGCCAAAAAATCGTACGAAGAAAAGGATAAGATGTTAGCACAAATGGACAGCGCCGAAATGCCGGGCTTCTTTAAAGCAATGATGCCAAATCCGCAGAACTACGAAGAGATGGTGACTAAAAGTTTTGAAAACCGATTGCCTTTGCTCGTGTTAGGCCTTTTAGCATCAGCCCTTTGTGTATATGGAGCAATTCAGATGCGTCAATTAAAGAAGCAGGGATACTTGTTTTACGTAGTAGGTCAGGTATTACCGTTTATTTCAACTGTACTGTTTTTAGGAATGTTCATGTTTGCAGGTGTCGGGTTTGCGGTTAGTACCGCCATTACCATACTTTTTATTCTTCTTTATACCATCAACCGCAAGCACTTAAAATATTAATCATAAATGCTGTATAAAAAAATAGCCACCGTTTCGGTGGCTTTTTTATTTAGATTATAATGCATTAGAAAACTAAACTGTGTTAGCCTGTTAGAAAATTAATGTGTATTGGTTTAGACGGATGCTGCGAAACTTTCCCTGATTTTGCTGGTGAGATCAGCCTCTATCATGCGGGCAGCTATGACGATCATGTTTTTAAAAGCAGTAGCATTAGAAATACCATGGCCAATAATAACCGGCTTGGCTACACCAAGAACCGGCACACCACCCTGAGCTTCAAAGTTAAACCGATCAAAATGTTCATCTTTAATATTGCGACGCTGGGAAATATCAAAAATACTCTCGGCAAGTTTTAAAACTACGTTCCCTGTAAAGCCATCGCAAATCATCACGTCGGCTTTATCCATCAAAATGTCCCGGCCTTCAATGTTTCCAATAAATGTTATCAATGAGTTTTCTTTCAAAACTGGGTAGGTGGCTTGAGCCAGCAAATTCCCCTTTCCCTCTTCCTCCCCAAGATTTACAAGGCCAACTGTAGGATTTTCTATTTTTAAAATATGCTTCGCATAAAGTGAACCAAGGATGGCAAACTGGTTAAGATTTTCTGGCTTACAATCGGAATTTAAACCAACATCTAACAACAATCCGAGGGTTCCATTTTCACGTGGCATGTGTGCACCAATGGTGGGGCGCAATACGCCTTCAATAGCACCAATGCTAAATAGCGCACCTACCATCATTGCGCCCGTGTTACCAGCGCTTATAAAGGCATCTACTTTTCCGCTTGACAGCAACTTAAATCCTATTGATATGGAAGAATCCTGCTTTTCTTTTAAGGCTTTGGTGGGATGCTCCTGCATTTGTATCACCTCAGATGAGTGCACAATAGCGTAGCGATTAGCGGGTAACGGATGCTTCTCAATTTGTTCCTTAATCTTTTCTTCGTCACCTATTAATAAGAGCTGTATTTCCTGGTTATCGTCGGCAAAGAATGCGAATACGCCCTTCACTGCTTCCAGCGGCGCAAAATCGCCACCCATCATATCCAGCCCTATTTTGATCATACCGAAGATTTAAAATTAAAAATTCCAAAGTCGAAGATGGAAGTTACTCAATCTTTGATTTTGGAATCAATTTCTTTAAAGCAAAAAAGAATTAAGCCTTTAACGGAGCCTTGTCAGCAACGAGCTTTCCTTTATAGAAAAGCTTTCCTTCGCTCACATGTGCACGATGACGAACATGTATAACGCCTGTGGTAGAATCTACGCTTAAAGTTGGCGCAGTCGCTTTGTAATGCGTTCTTCTTTTTGCACTGCGTTGTTGACTATGGCGCCTTTTTGGATTTGGCATGACTGTTTATTTTAAAATGTACTATTAATATAATTTGCGAAATATTCTAATTGTCTTTAAACTTATCCAGGTCTTTCCAGAGAGTGTTTGCATTATTCTCTGCAGTTCTTGCCTCCATTTCTTTTAGCTTTTCCAATACCTCAGTGTTACACTGCGGCCCTCCCATTTCTTCACGATTGCACATGCGCTGCATGGGTACACTTAAAAGTACAAAGTCATATAACCAATTGCTCACATCAAGGTGACTCTCGGTTCTGGCGAGGTAAAAAACATCTGGGTCTTCTTCCTGGATGTTCATCTCGTCTGCATTGTCTACAAGCTTAATGAGCATTTTGAATTCGTCCCAAAGATCCATTTTCAAAGAGTTCCCACACCTGTCGCAGGTCACATCTGTGCGACCACCTACTTCAAACTTGAGCAACATAAAACCGGTATTTTTCTCAAGTAACACTTTCACATTTGCCCCCACATTGAGAAGGTCTTCGGAACCTTTATCTAAAAAGAACTGGTCATTTAACTCATAATTGAACTCATGCACTCCGGTCTTTAAACCCACAAAAGCAATTTCATATGCCCGTCTGTTAGCCATTGAGTTCAGTTTAAAGGACGGCGAAGGTAATAGAATTTTGTGAAAAATTAATACAGTTTTAATAGTTTTATGCTGTAGCCTTTGTAAACAGGCTGTTATCGTTACTTTTATGGCGATGACATTAAGGAGAAAAGCCATTTTGGCTCTTGCAGTGGTGGCGGTTTGTATAATGATAAAGCTGTATAGCCTAAACCCACACCGGGTAGAAACCGGTTATTCCAGCCAATTTTTCCCATTTTTCGCCTCCTTACTACGAGCAACCCTAGGCAAGCTACCAGTAAGTGCTGGTGATCTACTATATGCAATCCTGGTTTTTTTGCTTGTTTTGGGTTGTGTAAGACTAACCAGAAAAGCAGCAACCGGGGTAAAACTTTTATCTGGTGCCATTATTAAGAATAAAATTTTGTCTTTGCTGATATTTTTCGGATCGATCTATATCGTTTTTAACCTTTTTTGGGGCATTAATTACAATCGAAAAGGAATCGCATGGCAGCTCGGTTTGCCCACATTAGACTATACACAAACCGAGCTGGTAGAAATGAACTGCATGCTGCTGGCCAAAGTAAACCAAAGTAAATTCAGCTTGCAGAGCCGTGATTTAAATTATCCCACTACCAGCCAGTTATTTAATGGAATACACGATGCCTACAAAATATTGGGAGAGAAATACCCCTTTCTGAAGTACGAAAATGCTTCTCTGAAAAAATCGATGTGGGGATGGTTGGGGAATTATGCTGGCTTTACCGGGTATTACAATCCTTTTACTGGGGAGGCGCAGGTAAATACCAGTGTGCCCCGATTCTTACAGCCATTTACATCTTGCCACGAAGTAGCTCATCAACTAGGTTATGCGAAAGAAATGGAGGCTAATTTTGTCGGATACCTGGCTGCTTCTACCTCTAAAGATCCTTTATTTAATTACTCCGTTTACCTCGACCTTTTTACCTACGCCAACAGAAACCTGTTTGCCACAGATTCCATTGCAGCCAAATCTATAAGAAACGATCTTAGTACCGCTGTAAAAGATGATCTCAAAGAATGGATGCTTTTTAATAAAAAACACCGTAGTTTTTTGGAGCCGCTGGTAAGGTGGGGTTATGGAATTTTCCTGCGGAATAACGAACAGCCGCAGGGGATACTCAGCTATGATGAAGTAACGGGCTTTATTATTGCGTATTACAAAAAGAATGGACGAATATAAAATGAAGATTTTTAAAACTGTTTAGCATGAAAAATTTCTGGCGCTTTTTACTGGCTATCGCATTGCCACTAATAGTGGGAGCTATTGGGGGTTTTTTTACGTCTTCGTCTGTCAAGACCTGGTTCCCCACTTTAATCAAACCTTCCTTCAATCCGCCGGCATGGCTCTTTGCCCCTGTATGGACAATACTCTACATCCTGATGGGCATTTCATTTTTTCTTGTTTGGGCAAAAGCTGCAGAAAGCAGGAAGAAAACAATCGGGCTTTCATTTTACTTTGCGCAATTGTTTTTTAATTTTTGTTGGTCCTTCCTGTTTTTTTATGCCCGGCAACCCGGCTGGGCGCTGGTAGATATATTAGTACTTTGGATTTTGATAGCGCTCACCATGTTCTGGTTTGCAAAACTTTATAAGCCTGCTGCATGGCTTTTGGTACCTTATCTGTTATGGGTAAGTTTTGCAACGGCCCTCAACTTTGCGATCTGGCAACTTAATTAAATGGACTTAAAGTGTCTGTGACACTTTTTTTCTAAACATAGGATCTTGTAAAATATTCAGTTCAAAGTTGTTCATCCATTTTAGCAGCCTGCTGCTTTCGGCAATGCTGAGGTCGTTGAAGAAATAAGCCAGTTCTATCCGTTCTCCTTTTTTTGTAGTGGCATACATTGCTTTAGTAAGAACCCACATCGTACTCCCTCCCTTCATGCCCGCATGTTGTAACCATTCCTTGTTAGCGGGGTTCTCCATTACAGACTCAAGCACGACAGATAGAATATCATACGTCTTCTCATCAAAATATCGACGGTTGTTTATTACGTTGCAAATACGTGCATACTCTTTAACCGTAGATGCCGGTAGCCGATCGCTCCAAAGTTTTTGCATTTTCAAACTGAGATCCTGGGGCCGGAATTTGGACTTCAGAATCGTATCATATTTTAATGCTTTATGCATATCATATATGTACCTGCTGTATTGCTCGTCGGAAAGTTTTCTAATACTTTTTAAAATACTTTCTTCTGTCTTCTTGCGTGAATTTTGATACATGAACAACGAGGATACCATTGGGTAAATGGCACTGTGATTTTTGATTCCTAGTAGTTGCAAATTGTTTTTTACATTATCTAATCCAAGTAGCCCGATGAGGTATTCAGTATTGGCATTACTGCTAAACATGATCATCCCCCTCGCTACATTTATTAAAGCAATGCTGTCCCTTTGCACATGCCCCTTTGCCTTTTCATGCCGGATCCAGGAGGGGTGGGCGCCTCCATCTGTGTTTGGAAGATAAAATTTATCAAGTTCCTTCAAAGAGACAAGGCTGTTTTTATCAAAGACGTCTTTCGCAGCCTGCTTGGCAAATTCTAAGGCAACCATAATCTTCACCGTACTTGCCAAAGGCATCATCTTGTTTTGGTTTACCTGCGCCTGTACAGTATCATTTTGCACCAGGTACAAAGCGGCCCGTTGTTTATTGCTCCGCAAAAACTCAAGCAGCGAGTCTGCAGTGCCCTGTGCTACGCCCAGGTAGGAGCTTGAGGCAAACACAAAAAGGAAAATTATTTTCTTCATTTTATTTTTTTGGGATGGAGAATCAAGAACTTTTTGTGTGCTCTTAAAAGGTATTTTTCCACATCATACTTTCCACCGGTTTGTTATGCTGGCCGCTGTACTTAGCATTTTTTTTCTCGTTGTATTTTACTTCAATTTCACCTTCGACAGGAAAATAAATGAGCTGGCCAATGGGCATTCCTTTGTAAACCCGTACGGGTTGTTTTACAGAAATTTCAAGTGTCCAGTTGCCGCAAAAACCCACGTCTCCTTTTCCGGCCGTGGCATGAATGTCAATACCAAGACGGCCTGTAGAAGACTTCCCTTCCAAAAAAGGAACGTGGGCATGTGTTTCAGTGTACTCTTCTGTAACACCGAGGTAGAACATGTGTGGCAATAAAAGAATTCCCTCGTCTGGGATATCGAAGTGCTTTATTGTGTTGTGTTTTTTTGCATCTAACTCTGCATGCTCATAAGTGGCGAGGTAGGGCCCAAGGTGTACATCGTAACTGTTACTACCAAGGCAATCCCTTGTGTAGGGTACTATTTTTATGGAACCTCTTTCAATCTCTTCCAGTATCCGTGTGTCGCTCAGTATCATTCTCCTTAAGTTTTCGTTTCTTTGTAAAAGTAATTTGTTTCACTTTCAACAGCCCCATTTTGCTACTTATATGCCGCTGGTTTATCAACAAAATATCAACGCATTTACCCGGTTAGGTGTTTGGCATATTAACGAAGCGGAAAGTTTTTTTTTAAATAAAGTTACTATTCAAAAAACCATTACTCACCCTCACAAAAGATTACAACACTTGGCCGGCAGAATTTTGCTGAAAGAATTGTACAAAGATTTTCCTTTAGAACTTATCATGGTGGCCGATACTAAAAAGCCTTTTCTTCCAGATGAGGCCTATCATTTCTCTATCTCTCATTGTGGCGAGTATGCGGCCGCTATTGTGAGTAAACAGAGTAGGGTAGGCGTAGATATCGAGATTCCCCAACAAAAGATTGAACGTATCCGGCATAAATTTTTAGCGCAGGAAGAGACTGAACTCCTTCAACTTACAGGCTATAGTTATCTACAGGCACTCACGCTTGCATGGAGCACAAAAGAAACCATCTTTAAATGGTATGGAGATGGGCAAGTGGATTTTAAATTGCACATCCAAATAAATCAATGTATAATTTCTGATAACCAGTTTACCGCACATTGTACGTTTTTAAAAAGCCACCAGATATCATTAAAGGTGCATGGTCTTTTTCTAGGCGATAATTGTCTCACCTGGCTGGCTAGTGAATTCTAGGAAAGTGTCATCAATAAGGTTGCGGGCTAATAGGAATATTAAAAAATCAAATATGTTGTTGATAGCCAATAAATTATATTTTTCGCTCCTAAACCAAAACACGTATATGAAAAAAATGATGTTTACCCTTTTTATCGCTTTTTGTACAATGTTATCATTTGCACAGACAACGGCAGATAAAATGAAAAAACATTCTGGTGAAACACTAGAAGTAAAAGTTGTTAAAGTAGGCGAGACTACCATTACCTGCAAATACCCAAGGGAAGATGCTGAACAAACTATTGGGAAATTTTCGGTAGCGACAATTACGTAAGGCGCAAGTGGCCGTAAAGAGGAAATATCTGAAAAGATAGTTGTTTCTAGTAAAGATGATTGGGAACAAGTTCAGGTAATTACCGACAAGTCCCAGGTACTAGGTTTAACAAAAGGGGAAGAGGTTAAAGGTAAAAACAGCGGGCCTTATCAGTTACAACACCGCAGGATCGGCTGATAAAAAAGCAAGCAAAAGATTAAAAGAAGCAGCAGCAGAAATGGGCGCACCTTTTATACTTTTAACTTCTGATAAAGCAGACGGTTTTGGTGTAAAGCAATCAATTAAAAATGGTGTTGCTTACTCCTATAAATAATTTATATGCGTAAAAATTGAAAAAGGTTGCAAACTTGCAACCTTTTTCAATTTCCGTCAACTTTGTTTTAATATTCTATCTCATTGATGGGCGACTCACCATCCAGTAAGGGAATGTCAGCTAACGAAGCTCCGGCAATGCCTTTTACAGACCCGTACAAACCGCTGGTATTTATCAAAACTTTCTCCAGCTGTTTCTCCCGCTCTTTCCATAATTTTTCCATTTGCATTCTCTCTCTTGTGATGCTATTTTTCATAGACATAAACCCTTCCGCAATAGCTTCTACCTGGCCTCGAAATTCTACTCCTGTGAGATAATTATAAAGTAGCTGCATTTTATCACCCTTATTTTCTTCACTCCTTTGTATTTCGTACATCTTTAAAACGCCGTTTCTAATAATGGATGCCACGCTGGCAATCTCACTAAAACTGCATATCCACACGCCATCCTTTTCGCCAAAGCGGTCCATCTCCTTTGGGAAAGTTTGTGTAACCAATATGGCCACGTCAGCACCACGGCTACGCATATCCGTTTTTAGTTTATCAATCCAGTTGCCACTCCAACCTTTGGTGCGTTTGCTCTCATAAATTATCTTTCCACATTCTTTGCCAGCATGGTTGCGCACAACTTGTATACAGTCGGCGCCCTCTACACCTTTGCCTACCTCTTCAATCAAGTCAAAGGGAAAACTTTCTCTTAAAATTTCTTCCAGCAAAAGCTCCTGTACCTCTCCCTGCCGCTGCATGGAACTTTGCTCAGCTTTTCGCCTCATTTCTTCGGCCAACTTTTTTTGATCATCCAGTTGCTTTTCCAGCTCCTTTACTTTTAGCTGAAACTGGGTTTCTTTTAAGGAAGATCTTTCCAGCTCCTGCTTTTGGATCTGCTCTGAAAGCAGGCCCCGTTCTTCTTGCAACTTCTTTTGTAGTGTTATTTCGAGTTCTGCTTCTTTGTTTTTTAGCTGTTGTTCTTTTTGCAAAAACTCCAATTCCTTTTTTCGGGATTGCTTTAATTTTTCTTCTACATCGCTGTTATTTTCTTTAAGCATTCGCAGTTGGTTCTCATAATCTGAGGAGATGCTTCTTCGCAACTGTTCCTGTATTTCTATTTCTAGTTTTTGTTTTTCCTTTTGTAGCTTTTGGGCAAAGAGCTCATTCTCCTGCTTCTTTTTGTCTTCAAAAAGCTGTTGATCTGCTTCCAGTTTTTTTTTCTCTTCCTCTACCTTGTCCAACGACTGCCGTAATTTATATTGGTACTGCTCCTGGTATTTAAGTTCTATGTCTGCCGCCAAAACATCTTCTACATCAAACACATGAGCACAGTTTGGACACTTAATATTATTTGCCATCTCTTTTTTTTACAAGATAAATAAAAAATCCTCCCCTTAAAAAGGAGAGGTTCATGTTGCGGCAAAGGAGACCTGCCTGCCTGCCTACCGGCAGGCAGGCAGGTCTACCGATGGTAGGTTCGAACTCCCACGCCCAGTTAT
>JAYTBG010000240.1:0-4044 GCA_043737055.1 Chitinophagaceae bacterium
TCTAACCAGGGAAGCTTTTGCCGAGGCAAAAATAGTAACGCATTTTTCTGTAGTAAAAGATGGAAAAGAGGCCATCGATTTTTTAGCCCGCCAAGGCAAGTATGAGCACGAGTCCATGCCCGACTTATTGTTGCTGGATGTGAACCTTCCTAGAAAAAACGGGCACGAAGTGCTTCAATATGTAAAGGGTGATCCCCACTTGCAACACATTCCCGTAATCATGCTCAGCACCTCCTCCTCACCTAAAGACATCAAACTGGCCCTAACAAACCAGGCCCGTTGCTTTCTAACAAAACCCATCAATATGAGTGAATTCCTGGGTGCATTAACCAATATTGAAAACTTATCTCTTAGGTTGGTGAACGTATCTGCAACCCGGAATAGTAATCCGGGTGAAAGTCAGTTGTCGTAGAGTTGTAGAATAAAATCCTTCCCGATTTTTAAGGCCTGCAAGGGATCAGTAATTTTTGTTAGTTTAAATCGGCCAATATCGGCAACTGCAACATTTGTATTGAAGCCCATGAAGTAGTTTTGCATGCATAAGAAAGGTAATGAGGAGCAATTTTGCGGTTTATATTAGCTTTATCTTTACCATCCAAAAAGATTGACAGGAAACAACAAGCTTAACCGAAAAATTATCATGGCCAAAAGAAATAAAAAGATCCAGGAACTCATTGAAGACAATGACGAGTTGGAAAATTATTTTCGCAACACGATCATTCCCCAGTTATACATCGATGGCTCACTAACGCTGCAGAAGTTTACGCCTCCCGCCATGAAACAGTTTAGCCTTAAAACGGGCGATGTGGGTCGGCATATCGACGACATAAAAGACAACTTTCGGTTCCCCAGCATCGTAGAAGATATTATGTGCGTTGTTGACAGCGACGAGATTTTGGAAAAAGAAATCCAGACGACTGACCTTCGTTGGTATGAAATGAATATTATTCCCTATGTAAAAATCAAGAGCAATGAGGTTGATGGCGTCATCATCACCTTTGTGGAAATTACCAGCAGAATAAAAGATTTAAAAGAACTGGAGAAACTGGTAGTTAACCATGAAATTTTGTTGGATACCATTTCCCACGACATTAAGAATCCCCTTGGTAATTTGGTGATGGCAATCGAGTTGTTTAAAGATGGTGCCGCACACGATAAAAAAGAATTTAATGCCCTGCTTAAAATTGTTGACAGCGCACTCAATAAAATGCAGCGCCTTATTAAAGAATTAACGGATGTAAGAAAAGGTGACGACAACTACAAATCTGAAGAAGAGCTTCTGCGTGTGGAAGATATAATGGAAGATGTTCGGCTCACATTAAGCGATAATATTATTGCTGCAAATGCGCTATTGACTAGCAAAATAAATGTCTCTGAAATTACTTTTTGCAGAAGAAAATTACGAACCATTCTCTATAACCTGATCTACAATGCCATCAAATTCAGGGGAACGAAAAGGCAATCTACCATACATGTTACCACACACAAACAGAAAGGTTTTATGGTGATCACTGTAAAGGATAACGGAATCGGCATTAAAAAAGAAAATCAGGAAGCCATCTTTTCTAAGTATTACAAACTATCCGATGGCATAGAAGGCTCGGGCATAGGCTTGTATTTGGTAAAAGAAATTGTAACAAGAGAGGGAGGCAGAATTGTGGTGCAAAGCCAACCAAACCAGGGAACAGAATTTAAAGTGTACCTAAAAATTACTTAACGGCGGCATTGTTCACAAGGGGCCCCGATTGCCCACATTGCATGGTGAATGATTGGTTGCTTTATGTTACTGGCACCCCAGGATTTTCATTCACTTTCTTATACTGAAAGTATACTGCAGGCCAACCTGGGCCTGGCGGATATACTGCTGCCATGCTACCCTATCCGGTTTTTCAGACTCCATTAAACCGGTTGCCGATGTTAGGGAAAACCATTCCAGTTTTACTTTCGGGGGTAACTAATTATCAGTTGTGCATCTTTCATTCCCAATTCTCCTTTATAACAAATCAGCCATCAGAAATTGTAGCTTTCGGAAAGATTGGCCGTAGCGGATTTAGCAGTTTGAATTTTCAAAAGAATAAATAAAATATTTCTATAAAGTAGTGTGGGCCTGGTTTATACCATAGTGCCGCTAAATAAAATTTGTAACCTGCCGGTTAAATAAATGCCAGCTTTATAAATTATGATTGCCATTCTTCGGGCTTTTAAGGCAAAACGTAAAAATTAATCTTCATAGCTTACCAACTTTTACCATGATAGTGTCTTGCGCCAATAACGGTACCTGGTAACCGCCGGTATCAATGTTTGTTTTGGGAAAGGCTGTTTTTAACAGCGGCCAATCTTTTAAACCGATACCCGTTTTATACAGGTAAAGCGATTGCAATCGATTCAGACTTTTTAAAGCGGCAATGCCGGCACCGGTTACTTTGGTGCCTACCAGGTTTAAGATTTGTAAACGGGTGTTGGCGTTTAAAGCGGCTAAACCCTTATCAGTAATCAACGTGTTGGACAAATCCAGTTTGATAAGGTTGCTGAATTGCGATACAATTGTGAGCGCTTCATCAGTAATATTGGTATTGTTTAATTTAAGCCAGATTAACTGGAGTTTTAATTGCAGCAACAACTGAAAATCTGTTTTGTCAACGATGCTGTCTGTTACAAAATTTACCATCAGGTAATTCGTGTTTTGCGCAACGGGCAACACAATAATATTTCTTGCTTTTAACTGCTCTATAGTTTTTTCCTCCGCCTTTCCAACAGATACCGCAGGAATATCTGTTCTTGTTTTCTGTTCCCTTGCGGTGGTTTGCAGAGCCGCTAACAAGGGTTTTATTTTATCCGTTTGAGCAAGATCTCTCACCTTTTTGTTTGGGTCCGCATTGTTGGTAATCCACCAATGCAGCAACGCAATCTGGCTTTCTGTAAGCTGTGGTTTTTCTTTGGGCGGCATGTGGTGGTCATTATCTGTTGGCAGCAACAATCGTTTAATCATTTCGCTGGCATCTGCATTACCAGGTTCAATTATTTTTCCGTTTTTTCCGCCTTTCATCAACAGGTTGATTTCATCCATCCGTAGTCCGCCTTTTTGTTTATTCGAATTGTGGCAACTGTAACATTTGCTTTCTAAAATCGGGCTGATGATATCGTTGTATGCAACGGCTTCGGGTACATTGGCGATGGGTTTTATTACCGTACTTGTGGTACTGTCGGTATCCAGCATTTGTCGGAATGGCTTTGTTAAATAATCTGACCCATGCGTTAAAGAGCCGCCAAGGTGACCGGTAATCATCAGCAGCACAAAAAGACCGCCAGATAGTAGTATTTTGTTGATGGCAAACAGCGGGTACTTTTCTTTGGCGTACAACATCAGCGAAACAAGCGTTACCGCAATGCCCATCCACATATGCCAGCTCACCATGGATTGATCATAATCATCGCTGATAGATAACAGGTAGCCGGTGATACACGACGCAAATGCTGCGACTGAACCGGCTAATAAAATAACGGGTAGCGCCGGCCGCAACGAAGCATATTTTTCTTTTAAACTCATCCAGTGCAGGATCAATGCAATGAACAAAATGCCGATGGGTAAATGAACCAGCAGCGGATGAAAATGGCCAAGAAATTCAATAAAGGATAATAGCACGAAAAAATGAAATTTTATGGTTAAAGTAGTTTACAATGCTTTGGCTTGTTAGTGGAAGTGATCTATACAATTGGCCGGTTACAAATATCTTTTTCTAAGCAGGTTCATCATGTGTACATTAATGGCCCATTGATCGGCCAGTGGCTGCCGGGTGTAGGGCAGCGTTGGCATATAATCCGGCGGACCAAATTCTGTTAATACGGTAAGCAGTTCGCCTTGCTGCTTTTTAATGGCTACGATTGCATCCCACCAGCTGAAATGTGCCTTCACGGCAGGTTCCCATTCCGGTGCCCGTGGGTCGTTTACCTGCGGCCCTTCCGCATGGCCAATGCGGGCATGGATATGATCGGTTCTTTGTATCGCAAGGTTCACTGTTTCCTGCTGATCGGCCAACAGGCTTT
>JAYTBG010000241.1:0-1543 GCA_043737055.1 Chitinophagaceae bacterium
AAAGATGCCAGGGGTTATAATCTTGATCTTGGGTATCGCGGAAAGATAAAAACGTACCTGCAATTTGATGTGAGCACTTTTTATTTGCAATACAACAACCGTGTGGGAACTATAACTCCATCCGGTGCAAACTATCGCCTTGTTACCAACGTAGGTGCAAGCACCAGCAAGGGTTTTGAAGGATATGCTGAATTCAATCCAATCAGGGCTTTCCAGTTGATAAACGGTTTTGACTTTTCTATATTTGGATCGTACAGCTACTTGGATGCCAGGTACAGCAGCAACCATAAAGATGCTAATACAAAAGGGAAGAAAGTTGAGAATGCTCCTTCAAACATTTTTAGAGGAGGCGTTACAACAAGCTATAAAAAATTAATGTTTACCGCGCAGGTAAGTACTGTTGGCGAAACGTTTAGCGATGCAAACAATACGATTAAACCAACGGCAAACGCTCAAAATGGATTGATACCTTCCTACACTGTTACTGATTTGACAGCTTCTTATAAAATATCTTCAAAACTTAATCTTAAAAGCGGCATAAATAATTTGGGAGATGTAAGATATTTTACGCGCCGTGCAGGTGGATACCCGGGTCCGGGTGCTTTACCTGCTGATGGTAGAAACTTCTTTTTTTCCATTGCAGCAAAGCTCTAAGAGTTTAGTAAACAAAACTTAAAAGTGCTGCCCCTCCAGGTGGCACTTTTTCATTTACATTGTATTGCACAAATCTGTCTTCTTCATTGCACATTTAAACAAACTATATGCAACCAAACTTCAGACTTTAAAATAAATTTATAATAAAAAAATATTATTTAAGTTTGTTTAAATTAAAATTTAGACAAGACTAAAATAATGAGACAATTTTTCTTTGCTTTTACATTGCTTGCTATCATATCACAAAGTGCCTTTTCTCAAGTACCGGATTCATCACTATTTTATAGAGGTTTCGTGTTTAATGATGGTCATCCTATACAAGCTGCTTCCGTAGTTTCTGCTGCTACCAAAAAGGGAGTGCAAACCAATAGAGCTGGTTTTTTTAAAATTCCCAAAGTGCCTGGTAATAAAATGGTGATGCATATTACTGCGATTGGTTATAAGCATTTTGCAAAAGAAGTTGACCTTACCCATTCCGAAATAGATACAATACAGCTTGAACCATTAGTAGCACAATTAGATGATGTAGTAGTAAGCGGTACCATGAAAGCCATCAGTAAAATGGACAGCCCTATCCCGGTAGAAGTGTACACACCAACATTGTTTAAAAAAAATCCGTCACCTAACATTTTTGAAAGCCTGCAAATGGTTAATGGGGTACAGCCTCAGTTAAACTGTAATGTTTGTAATACAGGCGACATTCACATTAATGGAATGGAAGGCCCATACACCATGATATTAATTGACGGAATGCCAATTGTTAGCAGCCTCTCCACGGTTTATGGTCTGGCAGGCATACCCAACAGTTTAATAAAAAGAGTAGAAATTGTAAAAGGCCCGGCAAGTACTTTATATGGAAGCGAAGCTGTGGGAGGCCTCATAAACATTA
>JAYTBG010000242.1:0-4033 GCA_043737055.1 Chitinophagaceae bacterium
ATAACCTGCTGTATTTTATTTTTAAATACTTCTCCTTTGGCAAAAGCAAATGATACAAAAAGTGCCGCAGGCAAGGTGGCAGCCAGGGGTAGGAGGTAATAATTGCACAAAGCATCCCCCGTTGCAATCTTTCCTGACAAAAACTCGGAAACAAACGACAACGGTACCGCTATTGCAGCTGCTCCGATTAGTAATTTTGTTTTTGAACCTTTTACTAAGGATACCAGGACTATTACGATCGTCGCAAAAAACAGCGTATCGAATTTTAATGTGTACAATTTATTTTTCAATGCAAGAAGTTCTACTGAAAAGCCGGGCTTTGCATCAGGCGCTGTGTACCATTGTAGGTTAAAAAGAAATGCATCCTGCCAAAATATCTCCAGGCAATTGTGGTAGGCAAAGTAAATCAGTATGGGCGTAACTACCGCTAGAAAGCCGGCTGTAAGTCGTAAAAGCTTTTTTACAAGGCTGCCATTGCGGGTAAACAGGGCATAAAGCAGAAACGGTGCAAGAATTACAACCTGGTCTTGCTGCAAAAAAAATACTAGCGAAGTGATAAGACCTAAAAGGTAGAATCTATTTTGTTTGCGATTCAATAAAATACAAAAGAACAATAGAATAGCAATGGTAGTGTACTCTCTCGTCATACCAACCCCATTAGAAATGTGACTATTTCTAAGCAAAAGGTTGAAGAGGATTGGCAGGACGACCGGAAAGATTATTTTATATTTAATGTTGAGCTTTAAAAATTGCAGAGAAGCAAATAAAACCAGCGCCGCATCTATGAGCCAAAATCCCCAGTTCCCAAATATTGCTCCCAGGTAATTTAGGAAAAAGATCAGGGGAGGTTTGTGATCAAAAAAGTCCCTGTACGGTACACTGCCTTTGGATATCAAAAAGCCGGTAAATTTAAAAATTTCTTTGTCGTCAAAATAAAGATCAAAGAAGGGACAATACATCCAACTGAGTGCCAGTGAAAATAAAGTTATTACTATGAATGGGGTGTATTTTGTATTCATATCTTATATCTAAATAAGAAAATATCGGTGACGCTTTTCACGCAACCTTTAAAAATATACCAGCTCATTTTACTTTTCCTTTCTATGGCATTTGGTTTTAACTCGACTGGCATAGTAAACACTGACATCCTCTCTTTTATAAACCATGCCGCAATCAATATATTAGGAGCAAAACTGTTGGGTTTTATATGATGTAACGCTTTGGCTAATTTACTAGTTTGTATTAGCCTGTAGGGGCTGTTGATATCTTTTAGGCCTCTGCCATATAATAACCTTATGAGCTGCTGCGATATCACTGTAACCACATCTCTTCCGCTACTTGCGTTTCGTTGTTTTCTTTGTGCCACCAGTAGTTGGTGCTCATGCCTGTTATCCCAAAGTGTTATAAAAGCAGCGAGATCATACTGGTAATCTGAATCAAGTTGAAATACCCAATCGTAGTTTAAGGAACGCTGATACCCTTTTATTAATGAAGGACCATGCCCCATATTGTCTTGAGAGATGATTTCGATATTAGCATTTACGGCAGCCACATTTTTTAAAATTGATAAGCTCTCATCTGTTGAACCATCATTGATTATAATGAAATGACAAGAGATATTTTGCGAAGCAAATAACATGCGCAAATCATCGATCAGCACCGCTATAGTTTTTGCCTCATTAAACACAGGGATAACAACCGCTAATGACATTCTTGTGGATTGGTTAAATTAAAAGCGGGTAAAATTGAATGTTCAAAGATCTCTAAAGCTTTGTCTACGGTTTGGTGCATGTCGTAATATTTATAGTCGCCCAATCTACCACTGATGAATACATTTTTGAGCTGGTCAGCCTCATCTTTATATAATTTGTATAACGAATTATTTTCCGCTGTGGGGATTGGGTAGTATGGGTTGTCGCCATTATCCGCTGAAGAATATTCTTTAAAAATTATGGTTTTGTTGCTACTGTAATTTCTTTCAGGGTGTAAATGCCGGGGTTCATGAATTCGGGTGTAGGGTACTGATAGCTCTGGGTAATTTATAACCGAGTTCCCCTGGTAGTCTTCTACAGCAATAATTTCCTTTTCAAAGCGAAGCGTTCTCCAATTTAGTTTTCCATATTTGTAATCAAAGAACCGATCTATTGGCCCACTGTATATTAGTGTTGCCGCTGGATTTAGCTCTTCTTTGATAGCAAAATAATCGGTATTCAGCAGAGTTGTAATGTTGATGTTACTTAATAACTTCTTAAAGATGTTATGATAGCCATCTATCGGGATGCCCTGCCAGGTATCGTAAAAGTAATTTTCATCATAACTTTTTCTAAACGGCAACCTGTTGAAGACCGTCTCTGGTAATTCTGTAGGGTCTATCTGCCACTGCTTGATTGTATACCCCCTAATAAAAGTTTCATACAATTCTTCTCCCAGGAGTGCAATTGCCTTTTCCTGAAAATTTCCCGGAGTCGTGCTGGAGGATTTTCTTTTTGCGGCCAGGAAATCGTCTACCTCGTAGGGGCGAAGATTTACACCAAAAAAACTATTAATGGTTTCCAGGTTAATTGGCAACTGGTAAATCTTTTCTTTGTGCGATGCCAGCACCTGGTGTCTGTATCCGTTAAAAGAGGTGAACTGGTTGATGTAGTCCCAAACCTTTTTGTTAGAAGTATGAAAAATATGTGTACCGTACTTGTGAGATTCAATGCCTGTTTCTGGATCTATCTCAGAATAACAGTTACCCCCGATATGGTCTCTCTTTTCTATAACAAGCACAGGTTGATCCATAACTGTTGCTATCCTCTCTGCCAAAACAGATCCTAGAAAGCCGCTGCCAACAATTACGTATGGGTATTCCGATAATTTCATAGTAAGTTTTTTATTCAGGCGCATCAGCTTTGCCACCCTAATTGGTTCCGGGATTTGTTACTCCTCTACTTCTTCCCAAAAGCCCATCTTGCTAAATTTTGCAATACGCTCGTCAATTCTTTGCTGTGGGGGAATTTGTTTTAATGCTTGTATGGTAGGTATAAGATAATTTTTTAGAATGTCTGCAGTAGCAATATAATCCCAGTGTGCTCCTCCCAGCGGTTCAGGAATTACATTATCTACAAGGCCAAATTCCAACATGTCTTTGCCAGTGAGTTTCAATTGTTCTGCCGCAATTTCTTTTTTGTCCCAACTGCGCCATAGAATGCTGCTGCAGCTTTCAGGGGAAATTACTGTGTACCAGGTGTTTTCCATCATCACCACTTTATCTCCCACGCCTATACCAAGGGCTCCACCACTTGCCCCCTCACCAATGATCACACATATAACAGGTACTTTAAGGCTGATCATCTCGAATATGTTTCGTGCAATTGCTTCACCTTGTCCTCGTTCTTCCGCTTCAAGTCCGGGATAGGCGCCGGGGGTATCAATGAGTGTTACAATGGGTTTGTTGAATTTTTCTGCCAGCTTCATCAGGCGCAGTGCCTTGCGGTATCCCTCCGGGTTGGCCATTCCAAAATTTCGTAACTGCCTTGTTTTGGTATTGATGCCTTTTTGCTGGCCAATGATCATGATAGTGTCCTCGCCGAGTTGTGCAAATCCACCCACCATTGCCTTGTCATCCTTCACATTTCTATCGCCGTGCAGCTCAATAAAATTGCTGCACATATTTTCAATATACTTTAAAGTGTAGGGTCTGTCTGGGTGGCGGCTCAGTTGCACACGCTGCCACGGAGTTAGATTTTGTGTGAGGGCTTTCTTGGTTTCCTCTATCCGGGTTTCCAGTTGGGCAATTGCCCCGCTCATGTCTGTTTTAGATTTTTCCTGGGTAACTTTCAACTGTTCAATCTGATCGTATAAATCTTTAATGGGCTTTTCAAAATCAAGAAACTGCCTGTTTTGTAACTGTGGCATGCGTAAAGTTTATATATGATGAGTGGATGTGCTTTTAGATAATTTGTAAAAGTAGCGGAATGATCTTTTTTTTAAAAGTTTTGTTTTGCAAAATGCTTTTCCCTTATCTTTGCCGTCCTGAAAAAAGGAAGGG
>JAYTBG010000243.1:0-21094 GCA_043737055.1 Chitinophagaceae bacterium
TAGAATAGATCTGATTTGCTAGATCACTATTTTGTGCACAAAAAAACATATTTAGAAAGTCCAAATAGTCCTCAAATTTTGATTGCGTATTACTAAAACCAAGAAAGAAGGCGCATACATTTAATAACTTGGATGCCAGTTAAGTAAGTGTTTAGATCTTTAGGCTCCTCTTCAAAAACGGATGAAAACGAAACTAAAATTGATATTGAAAGTCCACTTTTCATAATTAAGTGATTCGGCTCAGCCATGCTGCCGTAGTACAACGATTGATACTTAGGCTGCAATCTCCTCAGAATTCAATCAATACGAACTGTTAATTTGTAATTAACTGCTGATAGGTACCGTCCGATAGGTAGGTGCTGGCAAAAATTAATAAAACGATAAATGACCTTAAGAAATCGAAACACAAACGTACCGCACTTTCTCTTAGCACACTTTTTACTCACCTCGCTTTATTAGGAGCCGCCGGTGCCGGTGCTTTTTTAACCGGGTTCTTTTTTAATTCATCCATTACAATTTGTATGGCTTTTTCCAGCTGAGGGTCTTTTCCGTTGATGACATCTGCGGGCCACTGCTCTACTTCTATATCGGGAGGTGTTCCCACGTTTTCTATACCAAATCCGTTCTCATCAAAAAAAGCAAGGTTGGGTGCTGTTACAACGCCGCCATCCATCAACTCAGGAAAACCAAGTACGCCTACAAGCCCACCCCAGGTGGTCTTACCAACGATGGTTCCCAGTTTTGCCTGGCGAAAAAGATAAGGAAGGTAATCACCACCCGATCCTGCGGTTTCATCTATCAACATAACTTTTGGCCCCTGTATAGAAGCATTGGGCGCCTTCTGATCTTTGCCATAACGGTAACGCCAATACGATTGCACGGGGCGCTTCAAGAGGTCGATGTAATAATCTGCCAGCTGGCCCCCACCATTGAATCTTTCATCAATAATAATCCCGGCTTTGTTTACCTGCGGAAAAAAGTATCGCTTAAAATATTCATGCCCACCCGAACCCGTGTTGGGTACATACACATACGCTACCTGCCCATTGCTGGCGGCACTTACTTTGCGGATATTGCCTTCTACCCAGTCCCTGTTGCGCAAGGCAACTTCACTTGCCACTGGTACTACTTTTACTGTTCTGGTATTGGCGCCGTCGGCAGAAGAGGCTACTAGCATGGTGACGATCTTCTCCGCCGTGTTTTCAAAATAGCTGTAAAAGTTTTTATCGGCCGTAACGTCTGTGCCATTTACTTTTAAAATATAATCGCCTACCTGCACATTTACACCGGGCTCCGTTAAAGGCGAGCGCAGATCTGGTGTCCAGTTTAAACCTCCAAAAATTTTCTTAATGCGGTAGCGGTTGTTGCTTACTTCGTAGTTGGCACCGAGTAATCCGCCGGGTACCAGCTCGGGGTTGGCACGCCTGTCTCCGGCTGCATCAAAACGATGATGCCCTACGCCGAGTTCCCTGAACATCCATTGCATTACACGGTACAGATCGTTGGTGCTGGCCACATCCGGTAGCAAGGCTTCATACTTTTTTTTCATCGCCATCCAATCAACGCCGTGCATTTTGGCATCGTAAAAGAAATCCCTGTTCACCCGCCATCCCTCGTTAAAAATATTGTTCCACTCCTGCCTTGGAGAAATTTTTACCTGTATCGCACTGGTATTTATCATGGCATCAGGGCCAGGCTTTTGGCCGGTAGCGGCAATGCCCCATTTGCCCTTGGTAACAAACAATGTTTTTTCGCCTTTGGCTGCGATGCTGTAGCCATCTGCCGGCATGATCATTTCTTCTTTTCGTTTTTTAAAAGAGTAAAGGTGCAGGTTTGTGGGGCCAGCATTGTGTGGAGCATCAGCAAGATAAAAGAGCTCGCCCTCTTTTACAGAAACAAGGGAACGATACTGGCCTTTGGCGAGCGGAAAAGGAACGATCCTGTTTTCAATGCCATCCCAATCTATTTTTAATTTGGCTTTTGCAGAGTCTGCTTTGTAAGGGGCCTTGCTCGTGGAATCTCCTCCCTGCTCTATTTCATTCTCTTTTGCAAAGGGAGAAATCACCTGTTTTTGCAGGGTTACAAGGTAGATGGCATTGCTGCTTTCCATATCGTTGCTGGACTGGTCGAACCAGTTTAAAACCGGGCCTGCATCGGTACTGGCAAGCATGTAGATATATTTTCCGGAAGGATCGAAAGTAGGCTCCGTTACATTACTCAGGGCGTCTGTGAGAGGATAAGATTTATTTTCTGCTACCGAATAAACCCATGCACGCTCAAAATTTGTTTCTTCTATCGTGGTGTAAGCAACGTGGTTTGCATCAGACGACCAGCTTCCAAAAAGCTCTCTGAATGCTCCCGGAACAAAATTGGCATCCTGGGCTATTTTAGTCGTTTTACTTGTGGCCACATCTGCTACATACAAATTTCGGCCATTGTCTACAAAGGCAATTTTTTTACTGTCTGGCGACCAATGAATGTTAGCGTAAAATCCCGAACCATTCGGTTTGATTGCCTGTGGCTGGCCACTTGCGTCCTGGTTTCTCACATGAAGTTCATATTCACCTGAGGCATCACTGAAGTATGCAATTAATTTGCCATTGGGCGACCAGGAGGGTTCCTTTTCATGTACGCCCGCGCTGTTGGTCAGGTTAAAAACGTCTCCTTTTCCGGCAGGCACGGTAATGATATCTCCCCGGTAATCCAAGACCACCCTTGCACCCGTTGGAGAAATATTTCCACCCCGTATGTACTGGTCTCCCTTCACATATCGATCCCGCTGATCTAGCAAATCTGCCGCTATACCAATCTTTATTTTGGATACATTGTTGTTGTCCGGATTGTACATGTGTAAATAACCCGCCTGGGAGAAGACGATGCCGTCTGAAACACCTTCTAAACTGGAAACGGGGAAGTCATTATTTTTTGTGAGCTGGCTTACTGCTTTGGAAGCCACGTCATAACTGAACAGATTAAACTCTCCTTCCCTGTCGCTGCGGAAATAAACTTTGTTGCCTTTCCAAACCGGCTTGGTATCGTTGCTCCCTGTTTTAGGTTTGGGTATTTCTGTTACAGCGTGTGACTTCGTATCATAAAGCCAGATGCGGCTCATGGTGCCGCCACGGTAATTTTTCCATTGTTCAAACCTGTCGGGAATGGTAGTGTAAGCGATGCTGCTGCCATCGGAACTATAGGATGCCCAAAATGCATTGGGAATCGGCAACTGTTGTTCTGCACCTGTGTTGATATCTACCGTGTACAATTGAAAATAACGGTTGGTAAAACTGTTTCTCTGCGAAGCAAATAAGATTCTTTTTCCATCGGGAGAAAAGTCACGCACCAAATCGGCACCGGGATGCCAGGTAAGTCTTTTAGGAACACCGCCGTTGGCTGGCACTACAAACACATCTGTATTGCCATCGTACTGACCGGTGAATGCAATCATGCTTCCATCTGCAGAAAATACAGGGTTCGATTCTGCCCCTTCGCCTACTGTGATTCTTCTTGGGTAAGAGCCATCTCTGTTGGCTACCCATAAATCTTCTGCATAAATAAATGCAATGGTATTCTTGCTGATGGTGGGTTGCCAAAGCAACCTGGTATCGCTGGTGTTTTGGGCAAACAAGACGGAACTGAGTGACAGGATTACTGTTACCGTTAGCAAAGAGCGAAGCTGTATCATAATTATTGTATTAGCGTAAAGGAATATTTACTGGCAATGTGTGAGGTGTAATTCCTGCTTAAAATTAAAATTCAGATTTGGCCGAATGAATCGGGTGTTGAATATAACAACAAAAGATGAAAAGTAAAATGGGTTATATAATTTGAGCGAACGCCTGTTAGTTATATCCAATTCCCGTAAACCAACTATAACCTTCAATAGTTTGGTACTCCGGCGGGACTGTTTTTAAAACTCTTTTAATTTTAGAGGTTCTGAGGTAAGGTAAATCTGTTGAAACTATAACCTTTCCTGTCTTGACTCCCTCTTCGTTTTTTTCGTAAGAAACATATTCTAATGTGTCAATCTTTTCTCCGCTCCATTTGTATTTATACATTTCAGTATCTCCCAGATGGCCTTAGCATATGCCTCGTATAATTCGCTCTTTTGGTGAGAAAGTGGGATTGATAAATGTAAAAGAATTAGAAAAATTATTTTTGTCGGGTCTCAATAAATAAATATTGCTGAAAGCTTTTAAACAGCAGCCGCTAACGCCATACCAATTCACAACAAAGTCTTTTAAGCCATCACCATTTATGTCACGAATGGTATCACTCATGTATTCCATTGCCCATTGGTCGTGAGACATAACCTTTTCAAATTTATCTCCCTTTAAAGAATAGATAGCAGCATAAATGGAACTTGGATCAATTCTTCTGATGATTAAATGAGGAATATTTTTCGTAAAGTGATCTTTCAAAATTATCTCTACCGTTGTTGGAATACCCTCACGCTCTACCTCATATTTTGTGTAGAAAAAGCTGTTCTTGCGGAAATTTTGAGTTGCGATGGCAAGAGCCTTGCCTAACACCTCATCAAAGGCTAAACTGTCCCTTTTGGCTTGCTCTTCAATTTGCTGTCTCTTTTCCATGCGCTCCATTTCTTGCTGGCATAGTTTCGTTGTCAGCGTATGAGGTACCATAGCTGAACCTTCCGAATTGTTATTCAACTGTCCACACGAAAGAAATAAACTTGTAAGTGCGATTTTCGATATTGTCAGTATTGTTCTCATTCACTTTTGGATGGCTCAATAGATTTTTACACTTAGCCATGTGCATTAAAAAGTGCAAAAGCAGTGCAAAACTACACCGAGCGAAAGTTGCAAATCAGGCCTCCAGATTGTACTTTTAGTCTACAATTCAGAAAGCAAATAACGTAAAAGTTTGACAAGACTGAAAAGTAAAAAAGCATCGGGTTAGTAAGTGTGAGGCTTAGGCTTTTACAAAGATTAACTTGGTGCTTTTCTTTTAAAATTATCTTTCGTATTGTTATTGCGGGTTGTCTGGTGGGGTTATTGAAATCTTAAAGCCCTCTCCCAACACCGTTTCCGCAACCATATATTGCTGTAGCCCTTGGGATATTTTAAATATCACGAGGGCATTAAAAAAAAGAAGCCCGTAAGCTTCTTTTTTTTTGCGTCAATCTTAATTGGCTTCTTGCAGGCCCCAACTTCTCCCCTTTTCGGTTGCAGGCAGTCCCTCTTTTATCCAAAGCGCTGGCTTGGCTCCCTTTAAGTAATAATCAAAGAACTGGCTTAGCCTTACCGAAAGATCCTTGCGGTTCTTGCGCTCCACGAGGTTGTGATCCTCACCATTGTATTGCAGCATCCACACTTTTTTATCAAGACGTTTCAATGCCGTAAAAAATTCTATGCCTTGGTACCATGGCACCGACCCGTCTGCATCGTTGTGCATCATGAGCAACGGAGTATGTATCTTATCGGCCATAAAAAGCGGGGAGTTCTTTATGTACAAGTCGGGGCGTTGCCATAAGGTAGCCCCTATCCTGCTCTGCGTTTTTTCGTACTGGAACTGCCTGTTGATACCGGCTCCCCAGCGAATACCACCGTAAGCACTCGTCATATTGGCCACTGGTGCACCAGCACCTGCGGCTTTAAACATGTTGGTTTTTGTAATGAGATACGCTACCTGGTAGCCACCCCAGCTTTGCCCTTGAATACCCATCCTCGTACTATCTACCCAAGGCATTTTAGCTAAATGATTGGCAGCACTTACTACGCTGTTGTAGGCACTCTGGCCAGGCTCACCGGTTTTATAATAAATATTGGGATCAAAAACCAGGTACCCGTTGCTCACAAAATAGGGTATGTTGATGGTAGATGCACTCGGCCCTGGCGCCCTGTAGTTGTATAAGTTATCGGAGTTACGTTCGTAGAAATAGAATATCACCGGGTATTTTTTCGCCGGGTCAAAGTTTTCTGGCTTAAACAAAATGCCCTCACTCATTTTACCGTCCAGCATTTTCCATTTAACCAGCTCGGAAGTAAACCAGTTGAAGTCCTTTTGCTGGGCAGCAACATCTGTTACCGCTGCAGCATCGGCAATGCTGCTGCCGTAAAATAATTCCGAACTGGAAGGAGTAGCTTTTTGCACCAGGTACTGTTCTGCATCTTTTGCTTTTAAAACCGTGCCGGCAGTGTATGCACCCATATTCAATCGGATTGGTACTGCTGCAACACCTGCTTTGTGCAAGAAATAACCAGCCTGCTTGTCTGATTTGTTTAATACCTGTAGCAACATGGGATCACCGTTGGTTACAAACCTTTTTTCAGGGTCCAGGGATACATAATCAAATTCGAGTTTGTTCTGGCGGCCATAACCCATAGTCACATTCTGCGGCTGCTCTACACCGTTAGGATCAAGCTGCCAGATGTCATATTCATCCTTCACCATGAAGTATTGGTCTGCACTCATCCAGCCAATAGAGCCCGCAGCACGGGGAAAATCGGGTACATCGTTTTCGGTGTCATACAGTGGAACGCTTATTTTTTGAGAGATGTTCTGGATGTTCCGGGTAGCCACATTGTAGGTAAAGTAGTGCTGTGCCTGTGGGTCGTACCAATATACATAGTTGCCTTTTGGCGAAGCCATGTAATTGCCATAGCTGTTATTTTTAATTTGCGTTCGTGCACCCGTCTTGCTGTTGATGATGTAAGCGGTTAACTTTGTGCGGCCCTCCCATTGTTGAGAGCCACGATAGCCCTTGGTGCTTTGGGCCAAAACCCAGTCTGCGTCTCCCTCATCTACCAATGAAATATTTTCAGCATCGTCTGCACCAAGTTGTAATATCTCATTGCTGCCAGGCCTTGTAACAGCCAGGTAACTTCTTTTTTGCTCCTGCGTGAGTTGTTTCAATTGTTGTGGCTGCAGGTAATCATCGTTGTAATGCCAAACGTCTAACCGTGCAAGTTCAAAATCTACCAGGTTAGTATCCCTGGCGGGTTGCATAGGTGCTGTTCCAAAGAAAAGTTTCTGGCCGTTTTTGCTAAAGCGCAATGTGGCATGCTCACTTACCACACTGCCTATACGCATGCCTGGGGTATGCTTGTCGGCAATAATTGATGCAGTGTCCTTACCTCTTGCCCAATGCCACAACCTGTAAAATTTTTGCAGCGCTTTGCTGCTGCTATCTCTCTCGGCGGCAAAGGCAAGTTGGTTGCCGGCTTCGTCAAATACAAAACCCTTGGCATCGTTTAGCCCGTGCATGATGGTATCTGTGGCACCCGTTTCCAAATTGTACAGGAGCACCTGTGCCTTACTGTTAGTATCCTTGCTGTTCTTTGTTGTTTTAATAAAAAGCAGGCGGCCTTTCTCATCAAAGCCGTAATCGTTTACCAGTTTAAAGGAACGGTTGGCATTTGTTGCAAGGTTTTTTACCAACAACTCAGTTCCCTCTGTTGAGCCGGCGGCCGCAGGCGCATCATCGCCCTCAGCATCTTCTGTTCTTTCTTCTTCTGCAAAAGCTTCATCTGCCTTTTTATAAATTTCTTTCATCGCTTTTTTAGCGGCAGTCATTACTTCTTCTTTCTCAATCCTGCCTTTCACAGAGTCTAGTGAAATTCGGATCATTGAGTCTGCCAGTTTGGTCAGCATATCAATCCTCAATTTTAAACTATCTGGCAAAGCCTTCTTCATACTACTATCGGGCACAGGTTTATCCAGGTGATAAGCCAGCCAGCCACTCCCTTTTTCCGGCGTTTTAAAAGATTTGATGCGAGGGATCTTTACCATACTATCAGTTCCTAACATCAAATACAACAATGAATCTTTAGGCATTTCATCAGGCTTCTTCTTTTTTATTTTAGCCTGCCTGGTTGCCTGGTACGGCGCCTTTATTTTAATAATTGCAAAGCGACTGTCTTGGGTAAGAGCTGCACCGTAGCCCCTTGCTACCTTTTTAGTGTACCCGGTTTTTACATTTTGAATGATCATTTCGCCATCGCCTTCCTGTGCGTTGATGGCATAGAGAATGTAGTTGCCATCGTTGCTGATCAACCTTTCTCCCACTGACTTCCAGCCATCATATACATCATGGGTGAGTGCTTTCTTGTTTTGGCCAAAGGCGAAAGTTGTGAGCAACAGAAGTACGGGTAATACAATTTTTCTCATATGACGCTTGCGTTATTTTTTTGAAATCTAAAGATATTGAAATCATAAAAACTACTCACACTTCAACAGGCGGCAGTTTCCTTTTGTTCTTTTCTATTTTATTAAGTAACCAGATAGAAATTACCAGCCACATTACCCCAAGGGAAAACCCTGCCAGCACATCGGTAGCATAATGTACTCTAAGGTAGATGCGGCTGCTGCCGACCATTAAAGTGGTAACGAGTAACAAGCCTATCACCACTAGCCGGGTTACCTTATGCTGTATTTTATTATGAACAAGGTAAATGAGCAAACCAAAAAAAGTAAAACTCATAAATGCATGCCCGCTGGGAAAGCTGTACCCTGATGCTTCTCCGAGCAAGGGTGTAAGCGGCCTGGGCCTTGTGAACAATAATTTTAAACCGAACATAAGGAGCAGACTGGAAAAAGCCACAGAAAAAGTTTTGATGGCAAACCAGGTATCTTTTCGCATAAAATAGGCAAAGGCGACGATAGAAAGGTTTGCCGGCACTAAAAAGTAATGCCCCCCCAGCACCGTAAATGCTTCCATAACAGCGGTGGTGTTGGACGTAGTAATGCTGTTAAAGAATCTAAATGCAGCATCATCAAGGCCGTTTGTTTCATGAACAAATACGGTCCTTATCAAAAACACTACGAGAAACAGTGACGAGAAAAATGCAGCCAGAATGATGATCATCTCAAGGCTGAGAACTTTGATGGTATTGAGGGTATTGGAGGCCTTTGTTTTCACCCATTTCTTCATAACTATATCTTTAGCGAAAACAACTCCAGGCCGGAGGCTTTTCCTTTTAACTCAACGATGCCAAGGCTTTCAGTTTGCCAGTCTTTTAGGCTACCACAATCTACAAAATCCTTAGAGACTATAAATTTTTGATTGAGTTCATTACAGGCGCTTCTTATTCTTGCTGCTGTGTTCATAGTATCGCCACTCATGGCAAGATCTCGCTTAATAACACCTATCTCCCCTACTGTTACATTACCCACATGTATGCCCACCCTAAACTCCGGGATAACCCCAAACCTTCTTCTAAATAATTCGCTGTTTTTTTGAATGTTTTTTCGTGCCTCAATAACAGCCCTCATAGAATTTTTTGCGTTATTTTTATTGTACAGCCAAGACACCACAATCTCATCTCCCACATATTGATAAATGATGCCGTCATGCTCTATGAGCGCCATGGATATATGAAAAATGAAATCCCTTATGAAAATGAAATATTTTTCATGGCCCAGCTTTTCGGCGATGGGAGTTGAATCTTTTAAATCTAAAAACATCACGATGCGGTTTTCAATTTTGGGTGTAAGGTATTTACCTGCCAAAATATCGAGGAAAACTCCGGGCGAGTATTTGTCATTAATTTCAATATAGAGCTGGGTTACCACAAATAATACAATCCAGTATAAGGTACGCTTGAGCAACCAGTTTACCTGCAATGTTTCGTCTGCAAACGTCCTCAATGATTCTTTTGTAGTAAGGCCAAGAATAAATTTGTCATCTACAAAGTGTACCAAAAAAGTCATAAGCAAGGCTGCCAACAATAGGATGATAGTTTTTGAGAGGAAGTTTGTCCATAACGAGCTGTCTCTAAAAATTCCCCGAAGGGTAAATACAAACAGGTAGCCCATTATAAGGCTCATGATAAAAACGAGGCAGCACCTCACCAGCATCGACAGAGGACTATTTAAAAACTGGTAATTGTTTAATAAGGAAACAATGATATCAATCAGTGTCCAGAACATGGCGATATACAGCACACGACGGAAACGGTATTTACTCACGCCGGAGAAAATAGAATATGAAGCACCGGAAGTTAACATGAACTGGTTTGAAGATATGTGTACAATTCGCTTTGAGCATTGTGCGTGTCGCCTATTACGGGCATGCGTTGTTGTTCCATATTAGGCAACAACATTACAGCCTTGCTGTTATCAGACCACTGAATAGAAAAGTATTTCAAAATTTGCTGACGGCAGTTTTCGTCCTTTAGCCGGATGCAGACTTCAATACGTCGCCGTAAGTTCCTGGTCATAAGATCAGATGAACCCATGATGGCAATTGCATCGTCGCCGGCACCAAAGATAAACAGGCGGCTATGCTCAAGGTATCTGTCGACGATTCTTTTTATGAAAATATTTTCGCTCTTGCCCGGCACGCCCGGCATCATGCAACAAATGCTTCTCACAATCAGTTGCACCTGCACACCCACCTGGCCTGCGGCATACAACAAGTTAATAAAGTATGACTCTTCCAGGTTGTTTACCTTAATGCGAATGAGTGCTGGCAGTCCCTTCTTCGCCTTCTTAATTTCACCCTCAATGAGCTTTTCAAAATCGGGTAACAGGTTAAACTGTGACACATACAGATCCTTAAAAACAATATCAGTTTTGGTGGGATCTGCTTTCTTCTTTTGCATGAACTGAATCAGCTTGTTTAACTCATCGGAGACCCGCTCGTCAATCGTCATCAACACATGGTCTGTGTAAAAACTAGCCGTAGTTTCATTAAAATTACCGGTGCTCAATACTGAATAGCAGGTTGTTTTTTCATTTACCCGCTTCTTTACCAGGGCAATTTTAGAATGTACTTTAATTGATGGATCGCTGTAAATGAGGCGAACGCCGGCTTGCTTCATTACCCTACTCCACTTAATGTTATTGGCCTCGTCAAACCTTGCCTTGAGCTCAATAAAAGCTGTGACCTTTTTACCATTCTTAGCCGCACTGATAAGGGCGTTTACTATGTGAGATTCCTTTGCCACCCTGTACAACGTGATGTAAATTTCCGTAACGTCTACATCGATAGCCGCCTGGTTAAAAAAACTTAGCACCGGGGTGTAAGAGTGATAAGGCAAATGCAGCAACACATCTTGCTGGCGAATGGTATTAAAGATGTCGCCGTTTACAGTGGCAGCAGGATATAAAATTCTTTTTAGTTTTGGATAGTTGAGTGAACTATCAAAAGAAGGAAATGAAAACAGGTCGCTCAAATTGTGGTAGCGGCCTCCTTCAAAAAGGTCATCTACATTTATTTTAAACATGCTGGCAAGGAATAATCGCAAATTGGCTGGTATGCCCTTTTCAAACAGAAAGCGAGATGCGAGGCCCTTCTCTCTTTTTGAAAGTTTTGTTTCTATTTTATCCAATAAGTTGTTGCTATAATCATCATCAAGATTAATCTCTGCATTGCGATTGAACTTTATGCTGTGCACAGATTCTACATGCTGACCCGGAAATAGCAGGCTTATATTTTCCCTGACAATGTCATCGATAAAAATTACATAGCGCATGCCATCAATCTCTGTGAGCTCATAAAAACGCTGGAGCTTTACAGATGGTATATTGATAGCCACATGATTGATATTTGCCTTTTGGGTATTTTTGATGGTTGTAATAAGATATAGCTGGTTGTTCTCCGGTAAAAAATCGTTGCTGGTTTCTACACCTAAAAAAATTGGTTGAATAAAAGACAGGACGCTTGATAAGAATATTTCCCGCACTTCTGCCTTGTGTGCCTCCAGAATGGGCTGGTTGTAGTACAAAGAAATTTTTTGCTCCACAAGTGCAGGTAACAATTGCCCGTGTAGAATAGATCCAAATTCGTTGAGCTGATTATTAATATTTACCTGGATCATTTCAGCGATATCAGCCTCTCCCATGATGGCTTCTTTCTTCCGGGTCTTTTTGTCTAGTTTAGACAAGGCCATTACAGCCGGGTACCTTACCCTAAAAAACTCGTCGAGGTTGGAAGAAAAAATAGCAAGAAACTTTAACCGCTCATAAAGCGGAACTGCCGGGTCTTTTGCCTCTTGCAACACCCGGTGATTAAAGCCGAGCCAACTGATATCTCTGTTAAAGATCATAGGATAAAATTAAAAGGGCGAACCCCCACTGTTAGGACTTACAGTTTCCACGGGTGCGGCATTGTTCAATATGGCTGCTACGCAAAACGCTAATACCGATATGATTATTCCAAACATAAAGAGGTTATATGCAATACGAATGAGGCGATACTTTTTACCCAACACTGCACCAAGATTATAAATATCCTGGATGATGGAGCTATACAAATAGTCTGGATCGTTCATCATCGTACGCATGGCATTTTCATAATTCTCCATGGGCATTTTATGGAAGTTGCCAAAGAAAAGCAAGTTGGTTTTTTTATTCTGCACATCTTCTTCAGCAAAGGTTCCAGCACTCACTTTGGGCCTTGTGGCCAATATAGCAACGATGATGGTAGCCACAGATGTAGCAAGGAAAATGATTGCAGGAATCGTTAAATATGGGTCGGTTTGCAATTTGCGCAGCAGTATGCTCAGGATCAGGGAGATGATGATGGCATTTACAGAAATAAGGATATTAGCCTTATTATCTGCCATTTCACTAAGTTGAATGTGGTTAGTAGAAGTTAACCTGAGCATGGTTTGCATGCCCTTGGTAGTACCTTGCTTTTCGTTTAAAATGGGCATATCCATTGGTTGGGGCTCGCCGTCAGGCTGCGTCGCACCTTGCTTTTTCCTTTTTTCGGCGAGCAACAACTTCTCCTCTTTCTCCGCTTTTTTTTCTTCTTCCTTCTTCTTTAATTTTTTCATATTATCGGTTTTTTTTACATTTAGTAAATCTTTACAATAACTAGTGTAAAAAGTATGGTGTCCCAGCATTTCGACTGTTTGCTTGCGGAGTACCGTGATATCCAGCGGGGTTTTGCTTAGCTGCTGAAACTCCTTGTACACAAGTTTATTACTCTCTTTAAAATCTTTGGTTCCAAAATGATAGGTGTCTGCATCGCACAAAATTTCCTGAAGCAGATTTACCGGGCTGCGGGGTGCCCGGGTGGCCAAAATGCAATCTGCCACCTGCCTTATAACATCTTCGTCTATTTGCTGCAACGCCATAAACTCCTGCATGAGTTCCACGCTTTTAATTTCATGCATAGCCGGCTCCACAAATAAATACCCGCTATCATGAAACCATGCAGCTACTGAAAGGATCATCGTCTCCTGATCGTTGAGCTGGTAATGGCCTGCTATCTCATTAATCCGATCAACAACGTTTTTGGTGTGCTGCAGACTATGGAAACAATGCTTATCTGTGGCATGCTCCTCAAACAGGGCAGTAACAGAGCTCGCTGTTTTTTTATATACCGCAGAATACTCGTCTGTTGCCATTAAAAAGTTTAAAAGGTGAGATTAAATTTAGTGCCCAAGGTAAAATTAAATAACCTGCTTTCTTCTGACACTGCTACGGTTGCAGAAAGCATGATGAGATTGAACGGAACAAAGTACAGCCCGCCGCCGTATGAATTGTGCCATTTCTGTGACTGTTCCCCTGGAGCCCATACCCTACCAATGTCAAAAAATCCAACCAGACCGACATCCCCCTGCAGCACTGCAGATTTAGATTTAAACAACTTGTAACGCATCTCTGCACTGCTATACAACATAGAAGATCCGGAGAAACGATTCTTGAAATAGCCTCTCAAATAATTATTTGCACCCAGGTTCAACGCCTGAAAATACTCTATTTTGTCGTTGAAGGTATAGCCACCACCAAATCTCAAAACAGTAGAAACCCTACTCATGTCTGATACTTTTGCATAAATGGTCATATCAGATTGAATGCGGGAAAGTTTGCCACTATTGTTGTTTAAGCCTTTAAGTGTTTTGTACTCTGTAAACCAGGTGATGCCACGAGATGGAAAAACATCATTGTCTATGTAAACAATATCAAGCTTTGCCTTTAACCCCAGGTATGACTTTGGGGAGTAAATGCTGGCCGAGTCTAAACCTTGTAACAGCGGATTGCCGAGTATCCTCGACTTATTGTCTTCATAGTTGTCCCAATAATGATAGAACGTGGGGCCCACAGATAAACTTAAAAGGTCGTTGTACCTTTTGCGTACCAGCAAATCGGCCTCTACATATTTATACCGCACCCGGTAATAAGGAATTTTTAAATCCTCACTGAACTGCGTTTCGTTGCCAATACCAAAAAAATTATTTAAAGTCGGGTTCACAAAGTCGGCATTCAGTACAATGTCGTTCTTAGCAAAAACCTGGTTAAACTGCCCTCGGTATTTTAGCTGGTACGCATTGCTGTTAGCAGGGGCCACAAGTGAAGTCAGCTTTTGGTCAGTGGCAAAAGGCGCCTTCCTAAAACCATAGGTACGGGAATGAAAACCAAGCCCGAGTAGTAAACCATCTTCGCTGTTGAACCCGAAATTCAACATAGGAAAATTGTGCTGGTTATATTGAAACCCGTTGCTCTTGTAATCCAGCACGTCTACATCAGAACTAAACTCATTGTTTGTGCGACGAATGTTCTCGACCACATTTTTTTCGGTAGACAAATCATACAAATAGTTGCGCACATTGCCTTGCAGGTTAAAGCTGTCATCGCCTTTGCCACCTATGATTCTAACCTTGATGGCAGAAATAACATTGGAGTCTATTTTAAATTTATCGTTACCATTCAGACCAAATAATCTTATCTCTTTTGTAACAGCCGGATCAAAACTTCTGTGGTACGCAATCAGGGAAGAGTCATTGTCAAGCTCTTTTCTATAAACAGACAATTTCAAATTATTGCCATCCTGGCCAATGCGGAAAAATTCTTCTTCATTGCTTCCGATAACTGTTACCTCCCGGGAAATGAACTTATAATATTTGCCTGATAGCCTCGCCAAATCAGCCCGCCGACTTTTTAATTTTTGAGCAATTTCAGCAGCCATCATGGGCTTAACTGCTTCCGGGTATTTTGTAACTGCCTCATCAATCACACGATCATTTAATTTGTGTATAAAGCTGTCTGTTACGCTTTTCCAGGTGTTTTCTTCAATACCGTTGAGGAAGAACCGATCGAAATCTCTTGCCACAAAGTTAAGCCCGTTCAAGTCGGTTACATTTTTCTTAAAGCCTTGTAAAAATCTCATCCGCTGGCGGGATAAATATTTCAGCAGCAAACCGTCAGAGTTAAAAAATGCCTGGTCTCTATCCCTCGGAACAGCAATATAAAGTTTACCGATGCCGGTATCCTGGGTACCCCATTTCCACTGATCAGCATGCCTGTCAAAATCACCAACAAGCATGTCTAACAGGCGAGCTTTTAAAACCCCTTTCTGGTCTATTTTATCATTATTTTCTTCATACAGTTTGTTGGTAATCTTGCTGGTACTTTTTGTATCAGCATCTGGTACCGGGTCCCTGTCTTCGAGCATCACCACCTTGTTAGAGAACAAAGCACGGTACTTACCCAAGGCAGGATCGTCGGGCACAAAAAAGTATTTCGGAGCCGCATGTGGTATCCCCAATGTCTTTGCCATTGTAGGTACGATGAGCGGTGCATAAGGATCGCTGGCAGAAATCATGTCCTCTACCACATCTTGCGCCATGGTACTGCGGAGGTTTTGTGGCAAGGCCTTCTCAGGGTCTTTTTCTATGGTGCGGAGTGTCCACTCTTTTCCGTTTTTATCTGCAAGCTTCAACGACTTTGTTTGTTTGCCACCGCCTAAACTCAGTATTTTAAATCCGCCTTGTTCTCTGGTGATGTTGAATACTTTCAGGCTTATGGGCTTACTCCAAACTTTTCTGTAGTTATCGCCAAGAAAAAACTGGGCAAATTTCTTTTCCTTTTTATATTGATCAGAGGCTGAAATAACAACGCTGTCTTTAAAAACAAACTCCACCTCTCGTGCCGTGTCTTTTACCTCCGGCTCTAATACTTTAGAAAAATCTACGATCTCCTTGGTAAATAATTTTTTAGAAGAGTCCCCATCGAGACCATAAAAATTGATTTGAACTTTTTTGCTTTTAGATATTTGCAACGTAGCAAATCCTTTGTCTGAAGCTGCAAACACGCTTTTTTTTGTTTTTGATACACGGTTACTCTTGCAGCCGCTTCCGCTTACAATAAAATTGTAACCACTATCCTGTATCAATTGCAACGTGTGCTCGTGCCCCGACATATATATTACGTTGGGGTGGCTTTTAATGATAGGCTCTATCTGGCGCATCATGGCTTGGTACAAGGGATGCTTTAGATCTTGCGCAGTACCAAACACGGCGCGGGTTAGCGGGTACGCCGAACCAACAATGGGGAGTGGAATGTATAAGTTTGGCTTTGCATCTGTTAACGGAAAAATATGTTGCTTAAAGGTGAAGTAACCACCATGCGGGCCATAACTTCTAAAGGGATGGTGTGTTGCAAAAAGCACCAGCTTGCCAGCATTATCCGACAGAACCTCGTCCAGACGAGTGAGCACCTCCTCTTTTGTTTTATACGGGCAATCGGACTCTACACCGGGTTTATCATTTTCCTGCAACCACCATTGGCTGTCTATCATTACAAGGGTCACATCATCTGTAATTTTCACTTCTTCTGGCCCCGGGCATCCATCTCTTGGCAGCATAGCTATTTTATTATTGCCTAAAACATCTATGTAGGACTGAACTCTTAAAATAGATTCGTAGCCGTTATTGCTTCCGTTAGCCCAATCATGATTACCCGGTATAAAAAAAACACGGGCATCAGAATTACCGGATATACGAATCTGTGAATCCAGGGGCGCTTTAGCAATTTCGTAGTTAGGCACCATGTTATCTGGCAGGCCCGTTTTGTAAAGATTGTCGCCGAGGTAAATTACTGTAGTCTTTTTATCCATTTTTACCAGTTTCCTTGCTGCGTCTACTACAGGGTGGCGTCCATTTGTCAACTCGCCCGCATCGCCAATTAATAGAATGGTGGCCTGCAGCGAATCCTGCGCCTTAAGCCCGTGAAGAGAACCAACAACCAACAACAGTAACAAAAGCCTTTTAAGCATCATTTATTTCAATTTATTTTTTAAGATTAGCAAATTTGCGTGACCTTCCAAAAACACTTCATTTGAAATGATCATGTCTCCGGCGGGTGTAAAACTGATGCCCTCCGGCTGTTTATAAATTTTAGGGTTGAGTTTATAAAGTTCTTTAAAGGTGCCTGAAGCATCTAAAACAACGATCACTTTTTCTACAGAACTCACTAAATACAAATCTTTGGTTATGGGGTGAATAGCCCCTGCTGATGCCTTTAGAGCAACCTTTTCATCAGATATTTTATTAGCAATTGGTGCCATGTCTATCGTAATATACGGCGCATAACTAAGGTTGATGGGATCGAACACATAGCTTGATATTCTTGACTTTTTATCCTCCTCACACTCTTTACACAGAATTATTATTTTACCAGAATCCAAATAAAGTGCTTCAAACTCATTGTTTTTCTTTCCTGATGTTTGAGAAAACTCCGATTTTTTTATGTTGATGCTGTCTCCCGAAAAATTTATTTGGACAATATCACCATTGCTGACCAGAGCGTAAAAAGTGCTGTCTACTAAAATCAAATCTTCAAAGTCCCTTTGCTTGTCAAAAACCCAACGGGTAGTTTGTGAAGGATGCATAATAGGAATCTTAAAAAGAATTCCATCCTCGTCTATCACCCCAAAAACACTGGTGTCTTTTGGGTAATATGCCAGGCCTGATAATTCATCAAGACCAACGGGTAGGTCTATGGTTGTGGGATTGCCGAAATCGTACATTTTTGATTTGGCATGCTTTTGTTTGTCCTTCTCTGCATCATTACAACCCAAAGAAATTAGGAGGATACAAAACACGGCAATGCCGAAACGGTGGTTCAGTTTATGAGGGCTCATAATTATTAGTGTAAGCATAGTCTATTTCAAACGATATGCCATTAAGCAAGAGCAATTTAGTCGTATAGAGCTGCAAGGCAATGTGGAAATTTTTCCCCTGCATTAAAATTTATTCTTCTATGAAGCCCCATTCGTTCTTTAAGTTATTGATATGTTTTGCTTCAAGTTGAGGTTCGTCGTAGTGGCCTGCTAATTTTTTCTGCCGATACGCTTCATACAATGTAACGGCGCAGGCTACAGATATGTTCAGTGACTGGATAATGCCCTCCTGCGGAATGATGAAATTACCGTCAGACAGGGCAATAGTTTCTTCAGACACCCCGTTGTGCTCATTGCCAAACACAAGCGCAACCTTTTGGGTGAGATCAAGCTCATGCATTCCTACCGCATCAGTGCTAAGGTGTGTTGTGTAGATCTTATCGAAATGGTTTCTCATTTCCGCAAAACATTCTTTTAAATCTGTAAACTGGTGAATGGTTAACCATTTAGCTGCGCTTGAAGAACTACGTGCTCCCCATTTTTTATGTTTTGGAATGTGTGTATTTAAAATATAAAGATCCTGAATTCCGACAGCATCGCATGTGCGCATAACTGCTGAGATGTTGTGAGGGTCGTGCACGTTTTCTAACAGCAAAGTGAGGCCGGGCTGGCGCTTACTCAGTACATCATTCAATCTCTTGCTTCTTTCAGGCGTCATACGGCGTAATGGCTTTATACGGTTTCTGGTAAAAAATCCTGGTAATAAGGGTTAGTAATAATATTTATAATATTCTTTAGAGCACTTTCTAAAACTATTGCTCCCGAAAAAGCTTTAACCACACAAGAAATAAACTTGGTACAATTTTTAATAAGTTAATATTAATAAAACTTAAAAAACAACCAATATGACACCAATCATCACAGTAATCATTACACTTGTAGTTGTAGGCCTGATCCTCTGGCTTATCAATCGTTACATTCCTATGGCATCGTCTATCAAATCCATCTTAAACGTGGTAGTTATCATCTTAGTAATAATTTGGTTGCTCCGTGTCTTTGGCATTTGGGGTGGAGGTTCGGGCATTTAAAAAGGCCTGCAATAAAATTTCCTGTGTGGTTGCCCGCAACTGCACAGGAAATTATTTTTTAAGTTTCAGATGGCGCTCTCTCAAAATCGCTTCTACATCTTCCAGGTTGCATTCCTTAGCCTGCAACAAAATAAGGTAATGAAATAACAGGTCTGCCGCCTCCTCCAAAAACAGTTCCCTGTTATCATCTTTTGCCTCTATAACCAACTCCACTGCCTCCTCTCCTACTTTCTGTGCTATTTTATTAATCCCTTTTTCAAACAAAGAATGTGTGTAAGATCCTGCTTCCTTTTGTACACGCCTCTCCTGTATTACTTTCTCTAATTGAGGTAAAAAACTATCGGCAATATTTATTTCGTTCCAACAAGTGTCAGCTCCTGTATGGCAGGTAGGCCCTATGGGAACGGCCTTGATCAACAAAGTATCATTGTCACAATCCACCAGCATACTATCCAGCAATAAATAATTACCACTCTCCTCGCCCTTCGTCCACAAACGGTTTTTGGAGCGACTAAAGAAAGTAACCCGCTTCAATTCATTCGTTTTGGCAATGGCAGCCGCATTCATAAAGCCAAGCATCAGCACTTTGCTGGTTTGAGCGTCTTGAACTATTGCTGGCACGAGACCATCTGCATATTTAGTAAAATAAATTTCCATGGTCTTTGCTTTTTTCTTTCAACAATGTTAACAAGGTTTCCTGCTTTTGTAGTATGCGATTGCTTCGAGTGTTTGCCCGTGTTTGCGTTTTATTTTTTAGGTAAATTCCGATTGCTGTAGCAACAAATAATATGAATACGATGAGTACCATTATTTGTAGTTACATCCTTATTGAAACAAAGGGATTCAAATAACTTTTTAAAACTGGAATCTCAATTTCTTTGTAATGAAAAATACTTGCTGCCAATGCAGCATCAGCATTAGCATTTTGAAATACTTCCCTAAAATGTTCTGGTGTACCTGCGCCCCCACTTGCTATCACAGGCACTGGCAAACTGTTCGCAAGCGTAGCAGTTATATCTAACGCAAAACCATTTTTTGTACCATCGTTGTTCATGCTCGTGAGTAATATTTCTCCAGCCCCGAGGTCTACCGCTTGTCGTGCCCAGTCAATTGTTTTAGTTTCAGTCTTTGTTCTTCCGCCATTTAAATACACATACCATTCGCCATCGTCTTCTTTTTTAGTATCAATGGCGAGAACTATACATTGCGAACCAAATGCGGCGCTCAACGCTGCAAGAAGTTGAGGATTTTTAAACGCCGCCGTGTTCACGGAAATCTTATCTGCTCCATTTTGTAAAAGCAATGCAACGTCTTCCACTGAGCTTATGCCACCGCCAACTGTAAATGGAATATTGATGTTAGCAGCTATCCGCCTTACCAATTCAACAAGCGTTTTTCTTTTTTCTACTGTTGCAGTAATGTCCAAAAAAACAAGTTCATCTGCACCTTGGTCAGAATAGAGAATAGCCAATTCTACAGGATCACCTGCATCCCTGATGCTCTCAAAGTTTATCCCTTTAACGGTGCGCCCGTCTTTAATGTCCAGGCAGGGTATAATGCGTTTGGTTAACAAGCTTTTCTATTTAAGAATTGATGAGAGAAAGTTCTTTAAGTGTTACCCGATTCTCATAAATAGCCTTACCAATAATCGCACCACTGCAGCCAATGGACTCAAGCTCTTTTACGTCCCGCATGTTACTTACTCCGCCGCTTGCAATAAGGTTAATGTCCGGATAGTCAGTAAGTATTCTTTTGTAAAGCTCCAGGGATGGTCCTTCTAACACACCATCTTTAGAAATGTCGGTACAAAAAATATTGGTTACACCAAGCCCCAGCATTTTAGCAATAAAGTCATTGATGTCAATTCCTGCATCCTCTATCCAGCCAGCTATCTTTATTTTTTCGTCCAGCACATCAGCACCAATTAAAAATTTGTCGGAACCAAATTCCATTAGCCATTCTTCCAGCAGCTCAGGGCGTTTTACTGCCAGGCTGCCAATGTTGACCATGGCGGCACCGGCATCAAAAATATTCGCCACATCATCAATATTTTTTATACCTCCGCCAAAGTCAATGCTCAGAGATGTGGCTGTAGCAATATTCTCCAACACTCTTAGATTCACAATTTTGCCAGCCTTGGCACCATCGAGGTCTACTATGTGCAACCGATCCAGCCCTGCATCTGCAAACTGCC
>JAYTBG010000244.1:0-1533 GCA_043737055.1 Chitinophagaceae bacterium
CAAACTTAAAACAAATAAAATGAAATATTTAATAATCGCAGCCATCTTCTTACTGTTGACAGCTGCAAGCTGTAAAAAAGAAAATACTCCCCAAGACGAACTCTCTAAATTACCACCAGCCACACAAACCGGCGCTAATACATTTGGTTGCCTTGTTAACGGTAAAGCATGGGTAGCGCAAACTGATTGCAGACTCATTTGTGACCCTCCTTTTAAATTATACTATGATGGAAGCAATGGTGGTTATGTTGGGATAACTGCGGATTGGTTAAATTCTGCTAATAATATTAAACAACGTATTGATATAGTTTTTGATTCTACAAACTATAAGTTGAACCATATACTATCAATTTATAATCGACTCACTACAGCAAGATTCGTCAATTATAAATCTGTAAATAGTTGTGGTATTTATGAACACTATATTGACTCTTCAGTAATTCATACCGGCATTGTTAACTTAAATAAATATGATTTAAGAGAAGGTATAATTTCCGGAACATTCGAATTTACATTAACCAAACCTGGCTGCGAAACGCTTACGGTTACCAATGGTCGCTTTGATAAAAAATTATAACTAACTAAAAATATTCAAACATGAAAAATTTTTTCTTTATAATAGCAATGCTGTTATTAACCTTATTAGGCTTTTCCCAAACAGACCCGATACGTGCTGAGCAAAACCACATTTTTCAGTATATTAATAAATCACTAATACCTACCGGCTACCTTAACGAATATGGACCTGAAGTGGTTGACAAAACATGGCTGACAGGCATACTTAGCGACAGTAATTTTATATTTTCTATAGATGTATTTAACCTGTTGTATAATGATATTGAAAACTCACGTTTAAACACTGCTGTTGCAGCAATGCCTTCTCTTGAGGATATAATGCCATACACCAATGCTGCCCGGTATGATACCTTATCAAACCTTGCCTTTATATCAGCAGACTATTCTGTTCTTAGGGAAGATGCCATCCAGCAAAATCTTTTTACTGCAAGCAATAACCAAATATTTGATGTAGCTAACAGAACTGAAAGTCCATATCTTCTTAAACATACATTCGCTGCTGTGCCTGTGCTGCCCATATCACCTTTTAAAAATGAGATAAGGCTGGGATGCCAGCCCCTTTTTTATGGCAATACCGGTAAAACCGTTTCAACGGTGCAGGTTGATTTTTTAGATGGCGCAGGCTACCGTACGATCTATAATGGCGGAACGGTTACTCCGGTAACCAAAACATATCCTGACAGCGGATATAAAAAGTTTACTGTAAAGGTTCAGTACACAGATTACAGTACAGATGAATGTTATACGCAGCAGTATGTAAATGTAGAATTTCAATCAATTGTCGGTTACCGATTTTCCACTTTAACGCCAACAGAACTGAGGAGTCCTGATCATATTATATCACCATCAGCATATATTAATGCTGCACCGGTATTACCTACGATACTACAGCAAAATGCTTTCCTGGTTAGCCTGCAGCAGTTTAATCAAAACATGAAGCTGTACATACGGTACAGC
>JAYTBG010000245.1:0-4017 GCA_043737055.1 Chitinophagaceae bacterium
TTCCGTTGATTTAATTGCAGGTTATTTCTCGAGTACTGATGGTTGTATCCAAACTTTACTTTTTCCAGGCTCGTCTGATATTCATCTTCGCCCAGCGACCTTTTGGAAATCACCGGATCATAAGGCATCATATCCATCGAAATAATATCGGGGTAAGCATCGTTGTTTACGTCTGCTGCGTCAACCCCCATGCTAAACTGGCTAGTATGCATTATGTGGTCATTTAATTCTTCGCTAAATGTTCCGTTCTTCTGGTTTATGAGCAGGTAGTCATTTTCATGAAAGTCATTACCTACGTAAATATCAGGCCAGCCATCTAAATTAATATCGCTGACTACCACACCCAGGCCATAACTTATTTTACTGCTATTAATGCCTGATTCTTTCGTAATATTTGTGAAATGTCCATTGTCATTTTTATAAATCTGGTCTCCGGCCACCGAATCGTAAGTGTTCACAAAAAGATCCCTGGGCCCAAAATTGCCGTTATGATTTACAGAATGATTCAATAAAAACATATCAAGATCACCATCCTTGTCAAAATCCAGGAATGCTGCCTGGGTACTAAAGCCAGAAAAACTCAAGCCATATTTTGCAGTTTCATCTACGTATGTTGGAATACCATTTGTTATACCTCTGCAAACCAGCAATTGGTTTTGTCCTTTAAGTACTTTAAAATTACCAACCCTGCAGATGTACAGATCTAGCATGCCATCATTGTTAATATCCACTACACTAACGCCAGTACTCCATGAACTATCAACCGGTATACCGGCAGCTTTTGTTACATCCTTAAACTGCATGTTGCCCTCATTGAGGTACATTGTATTCTGAACCTGGTTGCCAGCAAAAAAGAGATCTATTTTTCCATCGTTGTTAAAATCGCCCGCTCCAACACCTGCACCATTAAAATAGTACATGTACTTAAGCATATTAAAGTCGGGAGTGGGCTTCAGGTTATTTATAAAATGCAGATTGGTTTTTGTATCATTCAATACTTCAAACAAAGGAGCCTGCAGCCGGGAGGGCTGCTGTTTACAACCTCCGAACAAAACAATGCAAGCAACTCCCCAAGCAATAAAATTATATCTGGTTAATTTAATCATGTCAGCCTCGCTTCTTAATTTTTAATGTTAGCTGGTTTCTTTTTCAATTTATACAAAACGGGGAATTCATTGTTCTGTAAAAACAATACAGCGGAGTTATCTTTAAACTTTACTGAAACAATACTCCTTGTTTGCCCCGGCAATTCAATTCCACTATTGCTTTGAGGCAGGACTGAAAAATTTCCTTTGCCATCATTTAGTAAAATATCGCCATTGCTTCCGTCCAGGCGTCCCATTTGCGGTTGAAATCCAAACTCATTGCCACCCACCACCAGGTCGATAAAACCATCAGAATTAACATCAAGTGGCAATATTGCTTTCACGGAAGATAGCTGAATCTGCACAGGCAGATTTTGAAGTCTGAAAATACCCTTTCCCTCATTAATAGCAATGCATGAAGATGCAAAATTTATCTGCTTAATTAGAGCATCCTTTAATTTATCTGTACCAAATAATTCCTGGATATCCTTCTGGGCATAAACTGAATTGCGCAGGTTTTGTTTTTTTAAAAAAGGTAACTGGCTTTCAAGTTCTGTTTTCATAAAAACAGATTTATCTTTTCCATCAATGCTTCTTGTTAAAACCTTGTCCACCTGCCCATTATTATCAAAGTCCTTTAAAAATAATTTAACAGGATTATTCCTGCCGGGTTTTAGGTAAAAGTTTTCTCCCAAGTTACCCAGTACAAGATCTTGCTTACCATCTCCGTTCACATCAGCCACAGCTACCGTTTGCCAGCAGCCTGAATAGTCAGAAAGATTCGTTTGCCAGGGCACAAAACTATTTCCGTTGTATTTAAAAATCTTTGGAGCCATCCATTCCCCGGCAATAACTAATTCGGCTTTCCGATCTCCGTCCACGTCAGCCCACGCTGCGCCTGTAACCAATCCTACATCACCAATACCATTGCATTTGTTGGCAGGCATATCTACAAACTTCCCTTTGCCATCATTTATATAAATATGGCTTTGCGCTGTTGTTCCATAACTGCCACTTACAAAACCGCCGCCAACAAACAGATCCAGGTCTCCATCTCCCTCAAGATCATGAGCGCTGGCTATGCTTATATTGTCTTTATTAGCAGGAAAAGATTCTGCTGATAAAAGAAAATTTCCTTTGCCATCATTTTTAAATAACCGGTGTTGCAACTCACTGCTAAATGGAGCGGCCACATTTCCGCCCTGGCCTACGAGCAGGTCCTGGTCCCCATCCTGGTCGCAATCAAAAAAAAGTATGGCTCCATCAACAAAGCCTATTACTGGCTTAAAAGCACCCTGTTCCTTTTTTACAAAATTCCTTGAGTGGTCTTGTATGTATAATTGGCCAGGGTTTGCTATCGTTCCACCTATATAAATATCATCAAGCCCATCATTGTTAACATCTGCAACAGCAGTTTGTGGGCCCTCATGCGACTGCATTTTTAAAATGCCACGCTCATTGTAGAAATCGGTAAAATCATCGTCAACATGCTTGTCAAACTTTGTTTCAACTTTTTCAAATAAAGGATTGCTGCCGCCTGCTTTAGGGGCAATTATTTTTGCGAAATGGAGAGGTTGAGAAAAGACAACCTGCTGATTTATTTGAGGATGAATCACTTTTGTGAAACTATAATCCGGCCATACAATCAGCAATGAATCTACCTGGGTTGCAGTGCCTATTCCTATAAGCTGACGGTAATCAACAGAAGATTGAAATCCACGACTTGGAATAAGTGCTCTGCTTAAAATTTGATCTCCTTTGTAAATAAAAATTTGGCTCCCTACGGCAAAGGTATTATCGCCTGCACCTTTTAAGGAAATACTTATAAAATTATTTTTATTTTGCTCCCTGCTGTTATTCTTTAAAACAAAGGCTGGTTCGTTTACATTGTTCACAACCAGGTCCAAATCACCGTCATTATCAAGGTCGGCATATGCTGCTCCGTTAGAAAATGAGTTCTCCGTAAAACCCCAGTTTGCACCTTCATCCGAAAATTTTAAATTGCCAAGATTCCTGTATATCTTATTGGGTACTGCTATACTTGGAATTTTACCCACGAGTTCTGAAAGATCTTTTTTGCCGCTCTGCAGCATTTTTGCTTTGATCTCATTGGCGTCAAAACTTAAAAAATCCTGGTTGGTAAGATCCCGGTAAATACCGTTGCAAACATAAATGTCATTGTAGCCGTCGTTGTCAGCGTCAAACATGAGTGCTCCCCAGCTCCACTCAGAAGCCTGAACGCCACTATAATTAGCTATATCTCTAAACTTTCCATACCCGTCATTTAACTGCAACGTATTTTGCAAAAACTGGTGAAAGAACCCGTTACGTTCTTTGAGTCTGAATTGATCTATATCATCAAAACTTAAGGTTGTTTTAAGGCGATAATCATCAGCAGGCAGCATATCCGTGGTAAATATTTCTGGGTGTCCATCATTATTTATGTCGCCGAAATCAGCACCCATAGAAGCATAACTGATATGTTTTAACCTGATCTCCAGTTCATCTTTAAAAGTGCCGTTTTGTTGGTTGATGTATAAATAATCCCTTTCAAAGAAATCGTTGGAAACGAATATATCCGGATAATAATCTCCGTTAATATCGCCCACAGTAACACCCAAACCAAAACTCATCAGGCTGCCATGAATACCGGCCTGCTGCGTTACTTCAACAAAATGGCCATCGTCGTTTCTAAATAAATGATCGCCGCCGCCTTTCAGGTTATCAGCAACTTTCCATTGATCAGCCGGCAGATCCCTTTGTTTGGGATAGCCTAAACTACTAACAGGTACCGGACTGTTGTTAATGATAAAACAATCCAGGTCACCATCCATGTCATAATCAAAAAAGCTTGCCTGTGTTGTGTAACCATCATTATCCAGGCCGTAGGCTGCTGCACTATCTGTAAAAGTGAGATCGTGGTTATTAATAA
>JAYTBG010000246.1:0-4012 GCA_043737055.1 Chitinophagaceae bacterium
TGGAAGAAGTGTACGAGCCCTTTTTAATTCAGCAGGGGTTTTTGCAACGCACTGCAAGAGGAAGAGAAGTGACGGCACGTGCCTACGAGCATTTAAAAAAAACTATGCCACCAGGTAGCTTGCAAAATAATTTATTTGTGTAGTACCGCAGGACGATGATACGGACAAGACCGAAATAATGCCGCTCATTGAGCGTCTTGAAAAGACCTATAAGGTTTTAAAACCTTATAGGTTTCGCTTATCGCCAAGAAATAAAAAAGGCGGAACAAATGTTCCGCCGATTGCTTAATTAATAATTTTCTTATTCGCTTTCCACCAGCCTGAAACCATTACCGTGAATATTGACAATTTCAAGTTTACTATCTTCTTTTAAATATTTACGCAACTTAGCAATATACACATCCATGCTGCGGCCATTGAAATAGGTGTCGCTCCCCCATATTTTTTTAAGAGCCGCTTCCCTTGGTAACAGATCATTTTTATATTCCGAAAGCATTTTAAGCAACTCATTTTCTTTAGGAGAAAGCGTTTGCACCTTACCGTTAACCGTCAGTTCACGCAGTCGGGGATTAAAATGATAAGAGGCCAGGTCAAACTCAGCGTTGGCTTCTTCACGGTGGGATTCCTCATTGCGTTTTAAAATAGCTTTTATTTTATGTAACAGTACTTCGCTATCAAATGGTTTTGTGATGTAGTCATCAGCACCCAGTTTATATCCCTGTATGATATCATCTTTCATGGTTTTGGCACTAAGAAAAAACAATGGCACATCTGGATTAATGTCCCTGATTTCTTCGGCAACAGTGAACCCATCCATATTCGGCATCATAACATCCAGCAGACAGATGTCAAATTTTTCCCTCTGAAAAGCTGCAAGTCCAAGTCTGCCATCTCTTTCCAAAATTACATCATAGTCATTCAATTCAAGGTAATTCTTCAATACCATACCAAGATTAGTATCATCTTCGCACAATAGAATTTTAGGTTTAGTTGCTTCCATGTTTTACTAGTTTGTTTACAAATAAAATTGATCTATTTCTGGTACCGCTAATATAATGCCTAATTTTTTGTTAACCTTAAAGTAAACAAGACAAAGGAATTATCAATACTATCCCATTTATTTTAGGTATGCCTTATCTGTGAGTGTTCTCAAAAATGCAATGAGATCTTTCTTTTCCTCGCTGGTGAGTTTTAGAGGCCTTAGCAGCAATGAGTCTATATTCACGGGATCGTCTACAAACATAAAAGGTGTATTATAATAAGACACTACCTGCTCCAAAGTTTGAAACCTGCCATCATGCATGTACGGCGCAGTCACTCCCACGTTACGAAGACCCGGTGTCTTAAATTTTCCCTTATCCATTTCCTTCCCTGTGATGCCGAAGCGGCCAATATCTTTCAAATCTCTGCCATTAAAAAGCCCGATATTTTTAAAATCATCATCGGTGAAATCTTCCATAGAATGGCAGTCAAAGCATTTGGCCTTGCTGCCTACAAAAAGCTCCCGGCCACGCTCCTCCGAAGCAGAGAGTGAGCCGAGATTATTGCTCCAGTCATCAAATTTGCTGTCTGTAGTTTCCAGCGTCTCTTCGAAAGCCGCAATGGCTGCCCCGAGGTTTCTTGCGTTGGGTGCTTCTCCATAAGTTTTTTGGAACAACCGTTTGTATGGAGTTGATCTGTTTAGTCTATTTACGGCTTCCCGCACAGGCAAGCCCATTTCATCAGGGTTTTCTATGGGCATAAGTGATTGCTCATGGAGTGTGGAGGCCCGGCCATCCCAAAAATAATAAGGGCGATTTTTCATGTTCAACACAGAAGGGGTATTTCTGCTTGTTAGCTTCCCGTAGATACCTGTACTAAAAGCAACCGTGTCTGCAAATGCAAAGTCTGGCTTGTGGCAACTTGCGCAACTTACACTACTATCTTTCGACAGTAATTTCTCATTGAATAACTTTTTGCCAAGGGCTGCTATTTTCTTTTTGCGGGAATCAGACTCCTGTAAAGAGAAGCTCCATAAGAAAACTGTTGTGAACAATAAAGCAGAAATGAAGATTGCTTTCATTTATTAAACCATGCATTTATTTTTAAAGTTAGCTGCTTTGTTGCTTTGAACAAGTTGCCCCATAATTGATTGATGAAATTATGCCAGAAAGATGCGAACAAAATGAGCTATGCAGCATTTGATACATTCGTATCTTTCAAAAAAAACGCCATGCCTAATAAAGAAAGTTTTATTGAAGCCATTAAAGCAGGTTATACATTTAAAGGCGAATCTGTGCAGATTGGAGCGGCCATGCTAAATGGTGAAGTAATAAAAGAAGCTGGTGTTTTTCTTCCCCTTAAAACAATGAACAGGCACGGGCTTATAGCTGGCGCAACAGGTACAGGCAAAACCAAAACTTTACAAACCATCAGCGAGTTTTTGAGCGATGCGAGCGTACCCGTTTTACTGATGGATATTAAGGGTGACCTGAGTGGTATCGCCGCAGCGGGAGCTCTGAATGATAAACTCACAGAGAGATATCAGAAACTTGATTTGCCCTACAGCCCCATGGCCTTTCCAAGTGAACTGCTCTCACTTACAGGCAAAGATGGTGTGCGGCTACGGGCAACCGTTAGCGAATTTGGACCGGTGTTGCTTAGCAAAATATTGGGATTAAATGATACACAAGGAGGCATAGTAGCACTCATCTTTAAATATTGCGACGATAATAAAATGCCGCTACTAAACCTGGCAGACTTCATTAAAGTAGTGCAGTTTGTAAGCAATGATGGCAAGGCCGAAATTGAAAAAATCTATGGTAAAATTTCGACAACTTCAACAGGCACCATTTTAAGAAAGATCATTGAGCTGCAACAGCAAGGGGCCGACATATTTTTTGGTGAAAAAAGTTTCGAAGTAGAGGATCTCATGCGCATTGGTGATGATGGCCGGGGGATGGTGAGCATTTTACGGGTAACAGACTTGCAGGATAAGCCCAAGCTGTTTTCTACATTTATGTTGCAAATGCTGGCAGAATTGTATGCCATCTGCCCCGAAGAGGGCGACCTTGACAAGCCTAAACTCGTTATGTTCATAGATGAGGCGCACCTGATTTTCCAAGAGGCCAGCCCGGAGTTGCTGCAGCAAATTGAAACAATCATTAAACTCATTCGCTCTAAAGGGGTGGGAATTTTCTTTTGCACGCAAAACCCCATGGATGTGCCGGCCTCTGTATTAGGGCAGCTCGGTTTAAAAATACAGCATGCTTTACGGGCATTTACTGCTGCGGATAGAAAAGTAATTAAACAAACGGCAGACAATTATCCTGAAACTGAATACTACAAAACGGAGGATCTCATTACCCAATTAGGCATTGGCGAGGCCCTTGTTACGATGCTCAATGAAAAAGGAATTCCCACACCGCTGGCACATACCATGTTTTGTTCGCCCCGAAGCCGCATGGATATTTTGAGTAAAGCAGAAATACAGGCCCTGAATGCAAAGAGTAAACTGGTGGCCAAATACAGCCAGGACATTGACAGCCATAGCGCCTATGAGATGCTATCTGAAAAGTTAGAGGAAGCTGCCGAAAAGGGAGAAGAAACTGCAGCGGCCAAAAAGGGAGCAAAGGATGAAATGACAACATTTGAAAAAGTAGTCAACCATTCTGTTGTAAAAAGTATTGCCCGCACCGCTGGCAACACTATTGTACGTTCCCTTTTGGGAGCATTGGGCCTTGGAGGCCGAAGTCGTACTCGAAAAACAAGCTGGTTTTAAAGGAAATCGAAAAAAACCTGCCCTAGCTACGGGTGCAAATTTATCCACATTGTTGGGTCTTACTTAACTGGTATTCAGCGGTTTTCCAGTCATTAATTGTTGATTTGACATAATTTACTACCCAATGTAGTATATCGACTACAAATAGTTTTAAAAATCTTTGGTTCCTAGTAATTTCCACATTATCTTCGTTTCGGTTTTTCATAGGATATTGGATTTTAAAGCGGGACTAGATTTCTATCTTGGTCCCTT
>JAYTBG010000247.1:0-4011 GCA_043737055.1 Chitinophagaceae bacterium
ACTGATAATACCGCTATATCACCTGGGAGAATCGCATTCAAATGGTACGCAGGCTTCGAAAGATTTGTATGATCCGTAAATTTTTCAGTTTCAAAATGAAAATAATTTTGTCTGGCATGAACGCCGGCATCAGTGCGAGAGGATCCGGTTAGAGAAATAGGCTCCCTCAAAAAGATTGACAAAGCTTTTTCCACTTCAGCCTGAATGGTATTTGCATTATCCTGGATTTGGAAACCGGCGTAGTTTGTACCCTTGTAAGCAACTTCAATAAAATAACGGGGCATGTAAGGTTATTAATTTCGGATCATCGCCCTAAAGCGTGTGATTACATATGCATCTGTAAGTTGTGACTCGAGCTGACTGAAAGACTGTGTATCGTGGATATATGGATAAGCAGCATCAAATAATTTATACTTCCCTTCATCTTTTAAAAACAAAACACTAAGGTTTTTTACCTGATCTGTGCTATAACATTTTTGTTTGAACGTTTTTGAGGCGACTTTAACCATGTCCTCGTCATTCTTTTCCGCCGACATCTTTTTCCTGATTTTCAAAAAATCTTCATCTGTAGCCAGTTGTTTACAATCGGAATTTACCATTAGGGGTTTTAACGGAGCGGTGGATGGTACGCTTTCCTTTACCGAAGCACTTGTTGGCTCGTTAGGGTTAGCTAAAGTTATGTCAATAAATTTTGGAGCTAATGGGTCTGTGGCTGTCGTAGCAGGGACCACCGCTTTTTGAGAATCTTTTGCAGGTACTACAACTTCTGGCTCATTAGATATTGGTGGTATTGTAGCTTTTGAAGCCTCCATAAAAATCTTTATAGTATCGGAGCCTTCCTTCAACCTGTCAACATAAACAACCACTAATCCTTCTTGATCTAGAACGCTGGAAACTCTTTGGATATCGGCCATATTCGCTGTAGCTTTAATCTCATTTACTGGAACCGCGGCTTTTATCTCATTGATTGGAAGTGCGGCAACTATCGCTTCTTCGCCAGCAACAGGTGATTGTGCCGGGATAGGCTTTGAAACCTGGGGGATAGGAATGGGTTTTGGTGTCTCAATCCTTTCTTCTTTGATGGAAGGCGTATTTACTACATCTGCTAAAATATTTGAGAAGGGATCAGTCTTAGCCGTGGTACTTGTGGCCGCTGTAGTATTTTTTTCATCTGCTACCGTAACAACTTCCATGCTGTGGAAGTTGAACAATCCCCACTTGCTATTATCGAATTTTTTTAGCAAAAATCCAAGGTCTTTGCCAGCAATCTTAACTTTTAAATTTTGAGTGGGCCACTCATTTTTAGGAAAGCCAACCGCCAGGCTTTGCTCGCCTGCCTTGAGTTTAGGGATTACCAGGTAACCTCCTGCCGACGAGCTGTATAGCTTGTCGTTCACCCTGACATAAAAAGGCTGCTTATTATCTGTCTGCAGGTAAACAAACTGGTATTGCTGCGCCTGAGATGCTGCGCCAATCAACAGTACAGAGAATAAGAGTAGTAGGGATTTCATTAAAATTTCTTTGCAGACAAAGCTAAAACAATAAAGGTTCATTAACCATTTATAAAATATTAACACGCTAAGTACAAATGTCAATTTACATTTACCGCCAAACGAAATATAAAATATGAAACGAATTGTATTAATGATTGCCATTGCCGGCCTGCCTGCTTTGTTGTGGGCACAACCAAATGAAGAGCCCAAAGATAGCTCCTGGAAAAAAGTTTTTAGAGAAAGTTACCCAATGGTGAACAGCCTCGTACATACTAAGCTAGACGTAAGCTTTGACTATGCCAAGTCTCAACTTAATGCCAAGGAGTGGCTCACTTTAAAACCACACTTTTACCCTACCGATTCTGTGTTGCTGGATGCCAAAGGAATGGACTTAAAGCAAGTATCTATTATAAATGGGGTAAACAAAAAGCCACTGAAATATACTTATGACAGTATGCAGCTAAATATAAAGCTGGATAAAACATATACCCGGAACGATAAATACACTTTGTACATTGAATACACAGCTAAGCCAAACGACCTGAAAACAGAAGGCAGCGCCGCCATTACTGATGCAAAAGGCCTCTATTTTATAAACCCCACGGGGGAGGATAAAAATAAAGCTACTCAAATTTGGACACAAGGCGAAACTGAAGCCAGCAGTGTGTGGTTTGTTACCATAGACAAGCCCAATCAAAAAACAACGCAAGAGATGTACATGACGGTGCCAGCCAAATATGTAACCTTGAGTAACGGTTTGCTAAAAAGCCAGAAGAAAAATCTAGACGGTACCCGCACTGACTATTGGAAAATGGATCAACCCCACGCTCCATATCTGTTCTTTATGGGTGTAGGCGATTACGCAATAATAAAGGATGCACCATATAAAGGCAAAGAGGTTAGTTACTATGTAGAAAAAGAATACGCTCCCTACGCAAAAGGAATTTTTGGCAATACTCCCGAAATGATGAAATTCTTTTCAGACAAATTGGGTGTAGATTATCCCTGGGATAAATATTCTCAAATTGTAGGCAGAGATTATGTGAGCGGAGCAATGGAAAATACTACAGCTACCCTGCACCAGGAAAGTGCTTATCAAAACAATAGACAGCTTGCAGATGGAAATGCATGGGAAGAAACAATTGCTCATGAACTGTTTCACCAATGGTTCGGAGATCTTGTGACTGCTGAAAGCTGGAGCAATCTTACCGTTAATGAAAGTTTTGCCAACTACAGCGAATACTTATGGGACGAGTACAAGTATGGCAAAGACTATGCAGATGCACACAACTATAGTGATATGCAAGGATACATCATGAGTGGAAGCGAGGCAAAAAACCTGGTACGCTATCACTACTCCAACAAAGAAGATATGTTTGATGCAGTGAGCTACAGTAAGGGAGGAAGAATATTGCACATGCTAAGAAACTATATTGGTGACGACGCATTTTTTAAATCCCTGAATCTTTACCTCACACAAAACAAGTACAAAACGGGCGAGGCTGCGCAGCTTAGATTGGCTGTAGAAGAAGTGACGGGCAAAGACATGAACTGGTTTTGGAACCAATGGTATTATGGAAGCGGTCACCCAAAATTGAAAATAAGCTATAACTCAGAAATTCCCGGGCTTGCCAATACAACAGAAGTTGTTATTGAACAAACCCAAAAAACGGGAAAGGTATTTACGCTACCGGTGGCCGTTGATGTATACACCAATGGAAAGGCAGAGCGCTATAATGTTTGGGTAAAGAATGTGAAAGACACTTTTTATTTTAAAACAGCTACAAAGCCCGAACTCGTTAATGTAGATGCAGAGAAAATTTTACTTGCAGAGAAGACAGATAATAAAACTGAACAACATTACCAGGCGCAGTGGAAGTATGCTACCACATACCTTGACCGGAGAGAAGCATTGGACTATTTCGCTAAGAAAACTATGCCTGAAATATCGAAGGGACTGACGGACAAATTTGCAGGACTCAGGCAGTATACTTTGCAGAAAATAGCGGCCACTCCGTACAAAGCAGATCCGGTTGTTCTAGAAACCATCGAAAACATGGCCAAAAAAGATCGTGATAACAAAACAAAGGCTGCTGCTATAAGCTACCTTGCAAAAAATGGCGGTGCTAAATACCTTTCGATTTACCAGGCAGCGGTAAATGATTCTTCCTATAGCGTTGCGGGTGCCGGACTTAAAGGGTTAGTGGCGCTTGACGCTGCCAATGCGTACTCTTTGGCAAAGAAATATAGCAATGATGCTAAGGGACCACTAGGTGCCACAGTTACTGATATTCTAATAAGCCAGGGAACTGAAGCTGATTTTGACCTTATAGCGTCAGCTTTCAAAAATTCCCCTCCTACTCAGGAAAAAGTTCAAATGACAGAAGATTTCGGCAACTACCTTGCTAAATTAAACGACGCCGAAAAAATTAAAACAGGCATTGGTTACATGTTGGATTTTAGAAACATGATTCCAGAGCAATTCTGGTCTTATGTTGATCCCGCATTTAAAGCTACG
>JAYTBG010000248.1:0-4004 GCA_043737055.1 Chitinophagaceae bacterium
GGTAAATCCAACGGAAGACAGACCAGAAAAGGAATTAAAATCTTTTAAAAAACTATTTCTGGAACCCGGCAAAACGCAGGAGGCCGTATTGAGTATTTCGTCAAAAGATTTTGAATATTATTCTAACAAAACCAAGGGCTGGAAATTGGAGCCGGGGATGTATAAAATATTAATTGGTAACTCCAGTAGAAATATTACTGAGGTGGTGCAGGTACTGGTGAATTAGCCGTAGCCTTTTGAATCTTATTTTGCCACACAATAAGCAGTCTTAAAAGCTTAATCGCTGCCACAGTTCTGTACCTGATTTTTCTTAAGAAAATGAACAGATACGAATCCTCCTGAATGGTATTTCTTTTGATGTAAAGTTAATAATACGTTCAGATGTTATCAGAAAAGGAGTAGTAACTAAACTACCAATCTGCTGGATTTTACGAAAGGAATGATGCCGGACACCAATCCTTGTCGGCTATGAAAATATGATGTAACTGTAGTGAATGTAAATGGGGGCTTATGCCGTTTTAAAATAAATGGTTCGTTTATGGTGAATTAAAAACTGCATTGGGCCAATAAACTGGAATTTAGTGTTGAGAAATAAATTTATGTTACAAATGAATTTGTATTATAATTAAGAATGCAATTAAAGTTCCGCAATGGTATTCAGTACAAGAGTGACGATTCTTTCTTTTTAGTAAAAAGAAAGAATAACAGAACAAGTTCACAACGATGTTCCCCAAAGCTGCTTCTTTGCCGGGACAATAAATCTCTATTCAATTTTTATAGCTGATTCGACAAAATATTTTCTGTAGTTGTATGGTACATTCAATTACCAGCATTGTTATTTATTTTGCTAGAGGATTGTAAACGTACAATCTGTAACATCCCCTTTATCCTATATGGAGATTGCTTGAAAAACCAGCCATTAGCAAATTGTACATCAAATAGATTGCAAAAATTGCATCAGTACAATTTTTTAATAATTTAGCTTGAACCCACAAGCATATTTAGCTTTTAAAAAAGTTTATTTTTTATTGTATATTAAAAACGATTATTATGAAAAAAAATCTATACTCCACAAATTGCTATTCAAATACTGTTTTGCACTTAAGTATTGCTTTGCTTCTTTCAATCTGTTTTGTATTCAATTTATCTGCCCAGCAGGTAACAGGCGTTAAAAACTCATGGCTGGGCAACAGCAATGCAGACCCCAATACCTTTATGCCGCAAGGGATTGAAGGTATGTATGTTTCGTCAGATGGTACCGTTTATACCAATGTAGGATGGGAAGAGGGCGGCGGCCAATTTACCCAGGTAAAAAATGGTGAAGTGATACATGCCGGAGGTTGCTTTGGCTGGGGCAGGTATGGCGGATACGAGGTAGCTGCCAACTCAACTTACGTATATTTTGCCGGCGAAATTAATAATGAGGGCGGTGGCCTTGTTGGAGCAATTGAATGGCCTGTTGGAACTAAAAACTGGACGGGTGTAAGCCGCAGAAATAAATCCGATATCACTACAGGCACCCCTTTTTCCGATGCTAAAGGACAAGCACCCTACACTTATTTTAAGGTGATGATTGAAATGGATAATGATGCAGCTCCCTTTGCCACAGGGTTGTATGCAACCGAAACGGAATTATTTGCAGCCTTCAGCGATCTAAACAAAGTGATGGTGTATGATGCCAATACGATGGCATTTAAAAGAGAATTTGCGGTTACAACTCCCCGGCAAATCGCTATGGATGCAGATGGTATGCTTTGGATTGCCATTGGGATGGATGCAACAAAAATAGAGCGGTATGATATAAATGGAGTAAAGCAAACCCAGGAAATTAATCTGGCAGCCAATAGTTTTGTTGGAGATTTTAGTGTTGATAACACAAACAGGATGCTGGTCGGTGATGTAGGCCAGCGGGAGCAGGTGATTATCTATACGAACATCAATTCAACCCCTGTATTTACTTCAACCTTTGGGGCATTAAATGGTATGTTTTCTGGCGTACCCGGAAAATGTGCACCGCTGAAATTTAATCAAATACGTGGCATTGGAACAGATAACAGCGGAAATATTTATATTGGCAATACCCAATGGGGCACAGGGGGACAGGGCATTATACTTGAAAGTTATAACCTAGCTACCACTGCATTAAACTGGAGTAAATACTGTGTAATGTTTGTAGATGCAATGGGCATAGATGCCGCCACCGACGGACAAGACATTTATGGAATGGTAGAGCATTTTACTGTAGATTATTCTAAGCCAGAAGGACAGGAAGCTACATACTCCGCCTACACAATTAACAAATATAAATACCCGCATGATCCACGTCTTAATACCCATGATGCTGGTAGTAGCCTTGGATCAGTAGCCGTTCGCAATTTTAATGGACATAAGTTCTTGTCAATGTCTGGCATGAATGGCGGCACTGATGCGATTTTTAGATTCAATCCAGCTACGGATGGTGAAGTTGCCATTCCATGTGTTGTTTTTGGTTGGGAACAAGATCCATTGTACCCAGGCTCTCCAAATGAACCGTGGTTATGGAGAGATTTAAATGCCAATGGGTTACCTGAAATAGGAGAATATGTTAATTGCGAAGTTCATATTACTCCTGATGGAGGCTATGGTGCAACGATGGATGACAATGGGGATATATGGGTAGCTGTTGGCGACAAGATAAATCACATGCGCTGTTTAGGAGTAGCTGCCAACGGCATTCCAATGTATGATGGCACATTTACAGAAATACCCAAACCCATACCTTTTAATTCAGTTAGAAGGGTACAATATAATGCAGCGGAGGACAGGTTGTACTTAGGTGGAACCACTACCAATTATCCCGACGTACATCCCTGGAGAGCCATGGGCAGAGCCATACACAGGTATGATAACTGGAGTACAGGAAACAGAATTGCTCAAAGTGAATTGGTAGTGCCTTATGAAGTTGCCAGCAACACCGAAACGGTTTCATTTAAGGTAGAAAAAGATTACATCTTCACAGTTGTAGACGCTGATAGAAGCCCGGTTTTTCCAAGGGGGCAAGTTAATATTTTTAAAGTTTCTAATAATTCTCCGGTAGGGCATATCAATGCCCCGTGGGCAAATGTTGGTTATCCGGATATGGTGCAATGTGTAGACGTGTATAAAAGGCAAAACGGGGAGTACATCATTATTCAGGAGGAAGATGGCAGAAATAAAAATTTGATGTACCGGTGGACACCTGATCTTACGAATTATGCTGTCGTTGGAGTAACAGTAAATCCTGTGGAAAAAAACCTGTTAGTTAATGAAATAGTGCAGTTAATCGCAACTATTACTCCTGCCAATGCTTCCAATAGAATTGTAACCTGGGCTACCTCCAATGCCGCGGTAGCTACGGTAAGCACTAATGGTTTAGTAAAAGCTACCGCATTGGGTACAGCAACTATAACAGCAACTACTTCAGATGGCAACAAAACTGCAATAAGCCAAATAAACGTATTACCACCCCCGCAGGGTACGTGGGTGCTAGCAGACGACAAAGATCCGGGTTGGGTATGGAGTGGTTTTGAATTTGATGCCTGTGGTAGTTGCTTTGAGGGTTCGGCACATTCAACAGAAGTATTAAATAGTTTTGCTACTTATACATTTACCGGTACTGAGGTAGAGGTTTACTGTGAAACCTGGGATGGTGCAGGATCTAATGATATATTTATTGACAATGTTTTAAAGGGATCATTCTCTCAACGAATACAACCTTATGGTGGTGCAAATAAGTTCGCAACAATTTCAGGTTTAAGTAATGGTTCTCACACTATTAAAATTGTCGCAACTACAACCGACTGGACAGGTATTGATTATATCAGGTTTAAAACTGCAATCGTACTTCCTTTACAATTAATTTCTTTTACTGCAAAATTGGAAAATGGCAAGGCACGTTTAAAATGGAAAACCGAAAATGAAATAAACGTATCGCATTTTGATATTGAAAGAAGCAGCGATGGAAACAGGTTTGATAAAATTAAAGA
>JAYTBG010000249.1:0-9622 GCA_043737055.1 Chitinophagaceae bacterium
GAGTATGGACTGCCAAGATGCGCCAACTGGATAGGCAGCCTGGCGCCTTCCTCAGCCAGCAACCTGCCGAAAGCCTTCATTAGCAAGTCATCCAAAAAACCTGTTTCACCTTAAACAGTCTCGTTTGTTCAACGGGTACAGTGGTAACCGTTTCTTCGAATTCATATCGTACAAAAGGAGAGCAATAACTCCATTTTGAAACCCGGAACTTTTAGTATACGTTTAAACAATTTGTCAGGTATTGGCAATTATTTTGTTTCTTCATCCCTGTGTTCATTATCCCATCCAAGCCTACCCACCGGCTACTGTCATTTTTAGTACAATCCCAAATGAAAAAGATGTTCAAGTTTTCCTTTTTGGCGGCGCTGTGTTTTTTTTCCTGTTATTCTATAAATGCGCAAACTCATACGCCAGTACATTTGTCGCAAAGCATCCCCAACGCTAACTCCTCGGGGTTTTACAGGTATCTTCCTGCTGATTATGCTACGAGCAACAAAAATTATCCACTCATCATTTGGATGCATGGTGCCGGCCAGACAGGGAATGGCACTCCTGCAGAGCTGCCAAAGGTTTTGGAGCTGGGCCTGACCAATGTGATCAGCACTGGTGGCTTTCCTGCGAGCTTTACCGTGAATGACAGCAGCTATTCATTTATTGTAATTTCTCCACAGTTTGCTGCCTGGCCATCTGCCACAAATGTTGGGGGTATGCTCAATTACGTAATGGCCAATTACAGGGTGGATCCTGAAAGGGTGTATTTGTTAGGAATGAGTGCCGGTGGCGCTGGCGTGTGGAATTATGCCAGTGCGAGTGTAGCTAACAGCAACAGGATTGCTGCCATTATACCTTTTGCGGGAGCCTCCAATGCCACGCAGGCACAGGCAAACAGAATTGCCGCTACTAACCTACCTGTGTGGGCATTTCACAATACCAACGATGGTACGATACCGGTGAGCTATTCCCGCAACTGGCTTAATATGATCAATGCCTACATCCCCACGCCCAGCCCGTTAATGAGGCTTACAGAATTTCCTGTGGTGAGTGGCGATGCAGTAATAGCTCACGACTGCTGGACGAATACAACGGTGCCGAGCTACAAAGTAAACAACCAAAACATTTATGAATGGCTGCTCAGTTATAGGCAGACGGTTGTGCCGGCAAATATTCCACCAGTTGCACAGGCAGGGGCTGATGCCTTTATCGTGTTACCTGCTAATTTGAGTCTAAACGGCCTGCAATCTTCCGACCCCGATGGCATGATTGTCTCGTATCGCTGGAGAAAAATTTCAGGCCCGGCATCACACCTCTTCTCTGATTCTACGAGCGCCAACCCTACCGTACAAAACCTCACAGCAGGCTTGTATTCGTTTGAACTTACCGTGACTGACAACAAAAATGCTTCTGCCGCTGATTCCATAAGTATCCAGGTGCTACCGGAGGCGACATTCACCTGGGAAGGCGCAGTAAGTACCGACTGGCAAAATGCTGCCAACTGGAAAAACAACCTGCCAGCTTCATCTGCCAGTGTAGTCGTCATACCTGCCGGAAGGCCACATTACCCAATTATTCAAACCCTTATCTTAATAAAAAGTCTCTATTGTGCCACGGGTGCAGTGGTCACAGTTTCTTCAAATGGTTCGCTTATTATTCAAGAACAGTAACAACCTGAATTAGTTATGAATGATTACTTTTTAAATACTTTAAAACAGGTCATGTCTTGGCATTTTTTTTGTTTCTTTAACATAGGTTAGCTATTCAGGTAACCAATTCTCCCATATCCCATCTAAGGCTTCGCCGATTGGCTGCTTCAATTTTTACATTCCCCAAATTAGGAACAATGTTCAAGCTATACACCGTGATAATAGCGTGCTGCCTTGCCAGCACCAATTTATTTTCCCAAACTCATACGCCTATCTATCTTTCTCAGAGCATCCCAAATGCAAATTCTAAAGGCTTTTACAGGTACCTGCCGGCAGATTATAACAGCAGTACTAAAAACTATCCACTCATTATATGGTTTCATGGTGCAGGTCAGCTAGGCCAGGGCAATGCCATAGACCTGCCGAAAGTATTGCAGTTAGGATTGCCCAATGTGATCAGCAATGGAGGGTTTCCCGCCACATTTACAGTAGCAGACACTGTTCATTCTTTCATTGTTATTTCGCCCCAGTTTGTGGCCTGGCCCAGCGCTACAAATGTAGCAGGTATGATAACCTATGTAACAGCAAATTACAGGATAAACCCCGATAGGATCTACCTTTTAGGGATGAGCGCCGGAGGGGGTGGTGTTTGGGACTATGCGAGTGCCAGTGTAGCAAACAGTAATAAACTGGCCGCTATTATTCCCTTTGCAGGAACAACAAACCCTACGCAAGCTCAGGCCAGCATCATTGCGTCAACGAGCTTGCCAGTATGGGCTTTTCACAACACAAATGATGGCACCATTCCGGTTACCAATTCCCGAAACTGGAGGAACATGATTAATGGCTACATACCCACACCAAATCCACTAATGAGGCTTACAGAATTTCCTGTGGTGAGTAGCGATGCTATAATAGCACACGACTGCTGGACGAACACGACCGTTCCCACTTATAAAGTAAATAATCAAAATATTTATGAATGGCTCCTTGGATACAGAAAGAGGGTGAATACTGCAAATATTCCTCCGGCCGCATATGCCGGTGACGATGCAGCGGTTTTCCTACCCGCTAGCTTATCCCTAAATGGGCTGCAATCTTCGGACCCAGATGGTAGCATCGTAAGCTATAGATGGAGAAAAGTCTCTGGACCAGCTTCGCACCTGTTTTCGGATTCTACGCTTGCAAATCCTACAGTACAAAATTTATCTGTAGGTGTTTATTCTTTTGAGCTTACTGTAACTGATAATCAAAATGCTTCTTCTAAAGACACCATGCTGGCCAATGTTTCTCCTGAAATTTTGCAAGGCAACCAAAGACAAGTTTTGATAGATGTAGGGCCCACAGCAACGGCAGGTGCAGTAACTCCATCACCAACAAACGGATATTTTTGGAACAATATGACAGATGCCAGACCTGGTGTAAGGGTAGCTAATGCCAAAACAATTACTAATGCAAATACAACCATCGGGTTATCTGTTATCAATCGAATAGACGGCACTGTAAACACTGCAGGTAACGGAATGAACGGGGGTAATACAACCCCAGCGGTAGGGATTTATCCCACAACCGCCACCCGTGATTTTGCTTATGCACATTCCAGTGCAACAAATGGTCAATGGAAAATATCAGGGCTGGACCCAAACCAATTGTATGTCATCAAGTTTTGGGGTACCAAGTCGGGCGAAACAATAAACAGAGATTTGGAAATAAAAAGATCAGACGAACCTGTTTGGAAAAGCTATAGCGCTGCCGGAAATGTAAATTTTACCAACGCTGCATTTTTCAATGTTTTAGGTAAAACAGAAATCGATTTTGACATCAGAACTAAAACCCCCAGCATTTATGGGTACATAAATGTTGTTGATATTACCTGGAATACACAGGGTTCTAATTTACCCCCTGTTGCAAATGCCGGTGCTGATTTTACATCCCAGGTTCCGCCAGATTCTGCCACCCTAAATGGCTGTGCTTCATCAGACCCCGAAGGCGCTATGCTGAAATTTAAATGGACAAAGATATCCGGACCAACGGGTGCATACTTTACCAATGACAGCATTTGTAACGCAAGAGTGAAAGGCTTAGTATTTGGTAATTATTCATTTGAATTACAGGTTACAGATATTGCAGGGTTGAGCCATAAAGACACCGTCGGTCTTACCACAACTCAAGCGTTTTCATATGCATGGCCCGTGTTGCCTGCTCCCATTTGCCAACAACCTTTCAAACTGGTGATACTAGGTTCTTCTACTGCTGCGGGTACCGGCGCAATGCCATTAGACAGTTCCTGGGCACTTAAACTAAAAAAATATTTGCTACAGCAAAATGCCCAAACAACAGTTGTCAACTTAGCATTAGGCGGCTACACCAGTTACCATATAAACCCTACTGGTTTTGTGCCCGAGGCTGCTAATAAACCCTTTCCTGATACGGCAAAGAATATTACGGCGGCGTTGGCTCTCAATCCGCAGGCCATCATCATGAATTTGCCATCTAATGATGCCGCATCAGCCTTCACTTTATTAGAAACTCAAAATAATTTTAACAGGATAGTGGCAGCTGCAGATTCTCAAAATGTACCTGTATGGGTTACGACCGCTCAACCAAGGTCAGGCCTTTCAGCCGGGGCTACTCAAAACCTGGTGTTGCTCAAAGACTGGGTGAATCAGCGTTTTGGAAGTAAAGCCATCGATTTCTGGACAGACATAGCGAATGCTGATGGAACTGTGAATAATTACTACAGTGCGGGCGACGGGGTTCACGTCAATAACTATGGACACCACACTTTATTTGCCCGCATTCTAAACGAGCGGATCTGGGACAGCGTTTGCCTCAGAAGACTCGGTGCGGTTAACAGACTGCCGGTTGCGAACGCAGGATTGGACCTGGTAGTACAATGGCCGGTTGACAGTGTTCGCTTAAATGGCGCTGAATCTTACGACCAGGACGGAATTATCATGGGTTACAAATGGCAAAAGATTCAAGGGGGTAATGCTACCCTGCTGGATAATACAAACCCGAAGCCGCTGGTTAAGGGCCTATTTACCGGAAATTATCTTTTTGAACTGGAGGTAACTGACGGTTCACTTTCCACGGACAAAGACACTGTGCTTGTAATTGTTAATCAACAACCAAATGCACGGGCTGGTGCAGATGTGATCATTACGCTACCCGTAAATAGCACAACCATTAGCGGTTTTGCCTCTTTTGATGCAGATGGCACTATTGTAAATTATTTATGGAGAAAAGTTTCTGGACCCGCTGGTGGAACCCTGTCAGCGCCAACATCAGCACAAACCACTGTGAATTTTAGTATCGCAGGGTCTTATCAATATGAACTAACCGTAACGGATAATAATGGTGGCACTCACAAAGACTCTCTTACCATTTTGGTAAATCCAGATTCTAATGTTCCTCCGGTTGCTAAGGCGGGCCCAGACTGGGTCATTGAACTGCCGGTGAGTACTATTTTCTTAGACGGGAGGGCGTCTACCGATGCTAACGGAACAATTACGCTATACCAGTGGTCTTTGCTGAGTGGCCCCGCAGGAAGCCTGTTGTCTACGCCCGCCAAAGACACCTGTACTGTCTCATTTGTTAACCCCGGCAACTATATTTTTAGACTGAAAGTAACAGATAATGCAGGTCTATCTGCAACCGACGACGTTCAAATAAATGTTATAGCAGGTGTTACCAATACAAAGTCGATTAAAGTAAATGTAGTGAATGCAGGCATTATTTTTAACAATGCGCAGTGGAATAACTGGAACCCGGTTGCTAACGTGAACAGTGCGATTTTCAAATATGAAGATGGAACTGCAAGCACAGTTTTTGTCAACCTGTTGCAGGGCGGAAATTTTTCGGACAATGGGGCCAACTACATGCCGTCTGCTACAGGCTGTCCACCAGAAGTGCTGCGAATAAACTCTATGCACACCATACAACGAACCTTAACGGTGAGCGGATTGAATCCTTCAAAAACTTACAATTTCGAATTTTATGGAAGTCGTGGTTTCACCTCTTCAAGCAGATCTATTTTTAGAACGGGGACTAAAGCTGATACAATTACTACCGACTTTAACGCCAACGACGTTGCCCGGCTCAATGACATTACCCCAGACAACACGGGTAGAATCATATTCACCTTAAGTATTGCAGGCTCTTATCACTACATGGCTGGCTTTACGATTATAGAACCGATAGGGGCACCAACAGCGGCTCCATTCCTTTTTACAGAAGCGCCACAAAAGGAAAATAACCAGTCTATAAATGATCAGAATCGTAGGGCGACAGAGACTAGTATTTTTCCAAATCCTTTTACTGATAAAATACAAATTGCCCGGGGATACAGCACATCGGGTTCGTATAAAATTTATCTCACAGATGTTACCGGGCAAATTATTTTGCAAAAAAATATAGCAAACAATAATCAGGGAGCAGTTGAAAACCTTACGGTGCCTGCACTTCAAAAAGGTATTTACTTTTTACGAATCGTTTCTAATCAAAAGCAAACGGTACACAAACTAATAAAGCAGTAGGATTATATAATTTTTTAAATGCAATTGGCAGATGCTATACGGAAGTGGTCTCACAAAATGAGATCACTTTTTTTTAACTACTTGTTTAAGAAAATAAAAAAAAACGCACAACACAAGTAGAAGATTTTATATCAGTCTTTGTTTAAACTTATAGCGTAATACATGTCAGCATTCTGAAAAAAATAACTTATTCTCAAAAAAAACTATTTATAATTAAGCAATAGATTTCTTTGCATCTCCTACGTTATTAACACCTTGGCTACTACAATCCTTTACACCCTTTACTACATATCCCGGTAATTTTAGCAGATACTTTTGCAGCTCTTATTTACGAAACACAGTAGGTATCCGGCCAAAAAATTCTACAAAAATTTTACAGCTTCAATCTTAAAAAAATTCTCAGTCATTTTTTATGAAGGGGGATTAACGGCAGTGTAGTACATATATCCAAACGAAAAACCAATAAAATATGAAAAATCTCTGCAGGATTTCAATGATCCTTGTGTGCTTTTGTGCCACTATCCTTACATTGTTTACAAGCTCTTCCAATGCGCAGCAAGTAGTTAAAGTGGGTGCTGGAGAGTATGTTACCACCTACTTAATGAGCGACAGAACAGTAAGCGTTTTTAGCCAGGCAACCATTGTTCCGTTACTTAAACCTTATGCCGGGCTCGATTCTGTTATTGATGTACAGGGCGCCCAATACCATGTAACGGCTTTGGATGAACAAGGTAAAGTTTACAAGCTCAGCAACAATGCTACGTATGTGATGACCACCCTAGACGAGTTTGGTGCTGCGTTTACAGGAAATTTCCAGGTAAAAGGTTTTTGGCAAGCCAATGTTTCTTTGAGAGGCGCCGACAGCTCGTTATGGTATTGGGGCATTGCAGATCCGATGAATTATGTTGGAGGCGCTACCATAACTGCTCCGAAAAAATTAATGATGCCAGCCGGTAGAAAATTTAAAAAAATAGAAACCGGTGCCAACTGGACTCTCGGCGATTCTTACATACTTGCTCTCGCTTCAGACAATACTGTGTGGAAGTATAGCCGGGGTAACCCAAACCCGGTTCAAATTTCTATACCGGGCGAGGCCATTGCAGACATTGCCACACTGGGTAGCAATGCGGATGTGCTGCGTACTGTGAGTAACAAATTATTTGCCGCCGGAAATTTGAGCAGCTATGTTGGAACCACGGGTAACAGCAGCACTTTTAAAGATGTAACTGCAGTTTGGATAAATGCGGGAGTTAAATTTCCTATCAAGGAGCTTGTGGGTAATTCCAGTACACTCCATATTATTGACGCTGATAATAATATGTTTGGTTCCGGTACCAACGTACAGGGAGAGGTTGGTACGGGTGTAGAATATAGCCCCTATCGCATTGCAGGTCCGCAGGGCGGTGTTTTTGGATACGGTTTTAACAATGGAGTGCTACTTACTCCCCCTACCCAAATCCAGGGAAAATTTAAGAATATAAATACATCAACGACCATCACCTTTTATTTGTTTGCACAAGACCTGGGAGACAATTGGTATAGCTGGGGAAGGAATAAAGGCTTCTCTCTAGGCAACGGAAAATCTTTGGGCCCGTACGCAGGCTGGGGCGGTGTTGGAGACTATGCCGCTTACCCCAATGCGATGGATGTACCAATGCCAAAGCGGGTAAATATTACTACTACCGTGTGGACATTGCAAAATTTTAATCCAAATGACAATATACCCCCGGTGGTAGGAGCAGGCATCAATCAATATCTTTCTTCGGTGGCATCTACCACGTTGTATGGCAAAGCATTTCAGCAGGAGCATGCTATTGCCAGCCAGGTATGGACTAAAGTTTCAGGGCCTTCCGGAGGTGAGATTACCACGCCGGCAAGCTTAAATACTACTATCACAGGTCTTTCGAATGGTACCTACGTGTACAGGCTATCTGCCACAAACAATAAAAATCAAACAAGCCTAGACGAAGTAAGTATTATTGTAAACGGTTCTGCAACGCCAGCAAATTCGATTCCCTCAGTGAATGCAGGGGCTGACCAAACCATCGTTTTGCCTACCTCCGCTACAACAATGACGGGCACAGCATCTGATACCGATGGTTCAATTGCCAGCTATCTCTGGACAAAAATATCTGGCCCTGCAGGTGGAAATATAGTGAGCACTGCCACTGCCGCTACGGGAGTAAATGCTCTACAAGTTGGTGTGTACGTTTACAGTTTTAAAGCAACTGATAATTCAGGAGGTAGTGCAACTGACTCTATTCGTTTAACTGTTAACGCAGCGGCTAACCAGCCACCGGTCTCACAAGCAGGCGCTGATACTACCATCACCCTTCCATCAGATGTTGCAACGCTAAGAGGAACGGGCACGGATACTAATGGAACCATCAGCACTTACCTGTGGACAAAAATTGGAGGCCCGGCAGGAGGAAACATTACGAACACAGCATCAGCGATCACCACCACAACCGGGCTACTGCAAGGCAGCTATGGCTTCCAACTAACGGTAACGGACAACGATGGCGCTGTTGCACGAGACACAATGAGTATTGTTGTAAACCCTGCGCCAACAATCACGCTCCTACCGGCGGTAAATCCTGCGAACACCGTAAATGGACTAGATTATAAATACTATGAAGGCAGTTGGAGTGTGCTACCGCAATTTGCTGCACTTACGCCGGTTAAATCTGGTAGTACTTCCAACTTCGACATTACACTTGCTAACAGTACTACCCAATTCGGATTTAGTTTTACGGGTTATATAAACGTGCCGGCTGATGGTCAGTATACTTTCTACACATCTTCTGATGATGGAAGCAATCTATACATCGATAATGTGTTGACCGTGCTTAATGATGGTTTGCACAGTGCGACAGAAAAATCTGGTCAGATTGGGCTTAAGGCTGGTAAACATGCCATTACAGGATTGTTCTTTCAGGCTACAGCAGGAAGTGTATTTACAGTAAGCTATGAAGGTCAGGGCATCACTAAACAATTCATTCCTTCCTCATCGTTGTACCGTGTAAACCAGCTTCCCGTAGCTGTTGTGGGCGCTGCTACTGTTATTACCTTACCAGTTAGCTCGCTTCAATTAAACGGAAGCGGCACAGATGCAGATGGAACTATTGCAAGTTATCAATGGAGAAAAGTTTCTGGCCCGGCGCAAGGAACGATTGTTTCTCCTACCGCTGCCAGTACTGTTATCAGCGGCCTCGTACAGGGCGTGTATTCTTTTGAACTTTCTGTTACTGACAACAGCGGACAGACTGCTTTAGCCAGGCAACAGGTTACCGTGCAACCAGCCCCTATTCCAATACCTACACCTGCCAGCGGAAAAACGCTGAGGGTTAATCTTTTTAACGGACAATTACCTTATGTTAATTCCCAATGGAACAACTGGTACCCCCAGGCAAACGTAAGCAGCAGCCTGTTTAAATACGAGGA
>JAYTBG010000250.1:0-1525 GCA_043737055.1 Chitinophagaceae bacterium
ACTTCATTAAACCCTACAGAGGCAACGGTTATGGTAGTCATGTATAGTGCTTCAAGGAAAGTATACGCTTCTATTTGCATGTATCCGACAGTACCTACAAACAATATTGCCAGAAATAACAAAAAAGGAATAAAAAGGCCCTTGAAAAGATTTAGTCGTTGCAGGAAATACATAGAGAAAATTATAAATTGAAAAGTAGGACTTTGTGCTCAAACAAATATTGATTGAAATTAATTTAGTAAGAATCGTGGTCAGCAAATATTTAAAAGCACATCTGCCCCGGCACCAGCAAAGAGATTCTTTTTTTTGTTTAGATGAGGCTGCATACTTTCACTGTTATGCCAGCGAAAGACCCTGCCATCGTTAATCTCTTGGCCTGTATTGAATTAGAAGAAAAAGAACAGATAAAGCGATACAGCCTCGATCAACAACACACACTCAAAGCCCTGAAAGCGGAAGGCCTGGCCCTGCATCCTTTGAGCATAACCCGTAAAAATTTTGGTTATGCAGATTATCCGGAGATTTCTTTTCGCTTAAATTTTCCTACAGAAACAAATCTTTTTAAAGATGGCGCTGCCATTGAATGTTTTTTGCAGGGAGAAGAACCCGTAAAAGGAGTTTTGATAAACCTGGAAGGCAGGACTGGTGAGTTTCGTTTGTTTGCTCCGGATTTTCCGGATTGGTTGGAAGATGCAGGCGTTGGAATCAAACTGGCTCCCGACCAGCGGACTACCACCATCATGAAAACAGTGCTGAACAATTTGGCGCATCATAAAGTGTTGTATCAATTATTTGAGCAGTTACACAATGACGCAATGGTTGCAAATCCATTAATTGATAAAGTAACAGCGACACTTTCGTATCAAAATAAAAATTTAAACCAAAGCCAGCAGCAGGCAGTTGAAGCCATCACACAAAACGAACAGATTATCATTGTGCATGGCCCACCGGGCACTGGCAAAACCACTACGCTTGTAGAGGCTATTGTACAACTGATTAAACTAGGAGAAAAGGTATTGGTTGCAGCACCCAGCAATACTGCGGTGGATAATATTGCCAAAGGATTGATCACACAAGGCCTGAAGGTACTTCGTGTGGGCAATACCAGTAAGGTAGATGAAGCTGTGTTTCCATTTACCCCCGAAGGAAAATTAGCCAACGGCAAACAACTCAAAGAAATAAAGCAACTCAAAATACGGGCAGAGGAATTTAGAAAAATGGCGCTTAAATACAAGCGTAGTTTTGGTAAATCGGAGCGGGAGCAACGCAACCTGTTGTTTAAAGAAGTAAAAAACATTCGAACAGAAATAAAAAAATTACAGACCTACTACGAGGAGAAATTATACATCGAAGCTGAGGTAATTGCGGGCACACCTGTTGGTTTGTATGATGCAAAAATTAACCAGCTTACTTTTCACACGCTTGTTATAGATGAAGCAGGCCAATGCATTGAACCCCTTGCATGGTGCATTTTTCCGCTGGCAGAAAAATACGTACTGGCCGGCGATCACTGGCAACTACCCCC
>JAYTBG010000251.1:0-9610 GCA_043737055.1 Chitinophagaceae bacterium
ACCTCCGCCTACATCACCAATATCAATTACCGGTATATCAGTAAAAGCAGAATAAGTGAGATTAGGATTGGGAGCCGTACAGAGGAAACTTTTATACCACAAGACCGGTATAGCTGTATTTACTTCAGGCCCGTAAATATTCCAAATGTTGTTGTGCTTCCTGCACAGTATCTACATTTAAATACTGTTGGTAAAGAGAAGAAAGTGATCTTAAACTGGCAGACTAACCAGGAAGTAAATATCCAATCTACCGTTGTAGAGCGTTCCTTTAACGGCAGTAATTTCTCGCCGATAAATACTACCATCCAGGATTTTAAAAAAGACAATTTGAACAGCTACCAGGCTATAGATGCATCCGTAGAAATTGAAACTAAATCAAGCGTTTATTACAGGATCAAACAAACAAATGCATCTGGCAAAGTGAGCTACAGCAATCTTTCTAATGTGCAATTATCGCCCAATTTCAGCAGCACCAAAATGGAAACTTCGCCTAACCCTTTTGTAGAAAAATTGAAGGTTCAATTTCGGAGTGAGGTGAAGGGAAATGCGGAGATCCAATTGCTAAGTCTTACAGGCTTAAACATTGGAACCAAAAAAATGGACATTGCACCTGGCATCAATAATTTTTATTTAGATGGGCTGGCGTCAAAGCCAGCTGGGCTTTATATTGCTCGTTTAATCATCAATGGCGAAGTGGTAGAAACAAAAAAAATTATTAAGTAATAACTGTCTAATTAAAATTTGTAAAGGACCCCGCTCCTTCAACAGAAAATTTCTGTCATATAAAATACTAAGAACAAAAATGGTCTCCTTTACAGGAGACCATTTTGCATATTGTTCTTTTTTTAAATAGAATTACACGTCCTCTTCCGGTGCCGCGGCAGCTTCATCTTCATCTGCCGGAAGAGCTTCGGATGTTTCATCTGTTGCCGGAGTTTCGGTTGATGCAGCTTCCACTACCTCACCATTCTCGTCCAGCACTACCAGTGTTTCCAGGTCCGAATCTTCCTCCTGCTCGTCTAACTGTGTAATGGCCGCAATGCTATCACCATCATCTACCTTAATAAGCTTTACGCCCTGAGTCGCCCGACCTAATTCACTGATCTTATTTACTGCCATACGTATAGTGATACCCGATACGCAGGTGATCATCAGATCTTCCTGTTCGGACACATCAAGCAAGCCCACGAGCCCGCCGGTTTTGTCTGTAACATTTATGGTCTTTACGCCCTTGCCACCCCGGTTGGTAATCCTGTAATTTGGCTCACCTGTTTCCGGGTCGTCTAACTTGGTACGCTTGCCGTAACCTTTTTCGCTCACTACCAAAATGGTCCTGGTCTTATCTTCTTTGTTCACGCAAACCATTCCTACTACTGCATCAGTTTTCTCATCTACTTCAATGCCATAAACCCCAATCCCGCCGCGACCGGTTGCCCTCACTTTGCTTTCAGGGAATCGAATGGCACGGCCACTTTTCACGGCCATCATAATTTCACAATTGCCATCCGTCATCCTTGCTGATATTAACTGATCGCCTTCTCTAATATCAATAGCATTAATGCCGCTCTGGCGAGGACGACTAAAATCTTTTAATCTCGATTTGTTGATGATACCATTTTTGGTACACAACACGATGTAATGGTTGCTGATGTAATCTTCATCTTCAAAATTCTTTACGTCAATGATAGCCCGTACTTTATCATCGGGAGCTATTTGTACCATGTTCTGCAATGCACGGCCTTTGCTCACCCGGTCTCCTTCTGGTATCTTGTAAACCTGGAGCCAAAAACATCTTCCTTTTTCTGTAAAGATCATCAGCGTGTGATGCGTGCTGGCTACAAATAAATGTTCGATGAAATCTTCTTGCCTGGTGCTGCTTCCTTTTGCGCCACGGCCACCACGGCGTTGCTGCCTGTATTCTGTAGCCGAAGTTCTTTTAATGTAACCCAGGTGAGAGATTGTTACAACCACATCTTCCTCCTCAATCAAATCCAACATGTTCATCTCATCATCGGCATACTCTATTTGCGACCTTCTTTCGTCGCCAAACTTTGCCTTCACCTCTAGCAACTCTGTTTTGATGATATCAAAGCGCAGCGATTCGTTTGCAAGAATTTCTCTTAAACGATCTATCAATTTCATAATCTCTGCATGCTCTTCTCTTATCTTGTCTATCTCCATGCCGGTAAGACGTTGCAAACGCAGTTCCAACACCGCTTTAGATTGAATTTCGCTCATACCGAAACTAGTCATCAATCCTTCTTGCGCAATATTAGGAGAAGCACTTTCACGAATCAGTTTGATCACTGCATCCAGGTTATCCAAAGCAATGATGTAACCTTCCAAAATGTGAGCTCTTTCCAAAGCTTTCCGCAATTCGAAATTAGTACGCCGCACCACCACTTCGTGCCTGAACTCCACAAATTCTGAAATAAGGTCTTTTAGATTGAGTATACGAGGCCTGCCTTTTACGAGTGCTACGTTGTTTATACCGAAAGAAGTTTGTAGCTCCGAGTATTTGTACAATTGGTTTACCACCACCTGCGCAATGGTGTCTTTCTTTAATTCTACTACTACCCTTGTTCCTTCTTTGTTATTACTCTCGTTGTTTACATCACTTACCCCATCAATAATCTTCTCCTGTATGAGATCGCCAATTTTTTGTGTGAGGGCATCCCTGTTTACCTGGTACGGTACCTGGGTGATGATAATTTTTTCTCTGCCACGAGCATCCGTTTCGATGGTGGTTTTGCCACGCAACACTACCCTGCCCCTGCCGGTGTGGAAAGCTTGCTTTACCCCTTCAAAACCATATATGGTACCACCTGTAGGAAAATCGGGAGCCTTCACATGCTTAATTAGGTCATCAATTTCTATGTCGTTATTTTCTATGTAAGCAATACACCCATCAATTACTTCGCTTAGGTTGTGCGGCATCATGTTGGTAGCCATACCCACTGCTATGCCACTGCTGCCGTTAACCAGCAATTGCGGAATGCGTGTAGGCAGTACCGTTGGTTCTTTCAGGGAGTCATCAAAGTTGAGCTGGTAGTCCACGGTATCCTTGTCAATGTCTTCCATCATGGCCTCCGCAAATTTCTCCATGCGCACCTCGGTGTAACGCATAGCTGCCGGTGGATCCCCATCCTCACTACCAAAGTTACCCTGCCCATCTATCATGGTATATCGCATGGCCCAATTCTGCGCCATTCTTACCATGGTAAAATAAATAGATGCATCGCCATGGGGATGAAATTTACCCATAACCTCCCCTACAATACGTGCTGATTTTTTATAAGGTTTGTTGCTGGCATTTCCTAATTCATTCATGCCAAACAATACCCTGCGATGAACGGGTTTAAATCCATCTCTTACATCAGGCAGTGCCCGTCCTACGATGACGCTCATAGAGTAATCGATGTAAAAAGTCTTCATTTGTTCCTCAATGTTAACCGGAATAACCTTGCCCCGATTGTTGAGGTTTGTCCCTTCTAAATTGTCCTGATTTTCCATATTTTTCTATCCTGTGTTGCAGGCCAGCGAAAGTAGCCAATAATGCCCGTTTTTCCCACTCATAAAGCGGGCTTTTCCCGCTTTATTTTACACATTTTCAGAGCAGTTGTGGACAAGTTCTTACTCTAAAAATTTTACTCTCAAGTTCAATGCATTTTATATTTTTTTTTGAGAAGGAAAGACTTTATTAAGATCAAATACCTGAGATGAAACCCGCTACATGTTCTTCGAAATGCTACGGCAACCGGTGCTATGCTCAAATCGTTTAACTTGCCGAAAAACTATAGTGCTTGAAAACAGTCCTTCTGATTGGCGCAGGAAAATCTGCCACAGTCTTGATCAATTACCTCTTAAAAGAAGCTGAAATAAATAAATGGAAATTTATTATTGCTGATGCAAATAAAGAGCAGGTGTTGGCGAAGACCAACCATAGCCGATTTGCTGAAGTTCTGCAGCTTGATGTGACAAACGACAGGCAGCGGGAAAGGGTCATCCAGAGAGCGCATGTTGTAATATCTATGATGCCGCCTGCACTCCATTTTTTGGTAGCTAAAGACTGCGTGGAACTAAGAAAACACCTGCTTACAGCTTCTTACATGGATGACCAAATGAAAAGCCTCAAAGATGAAATCCATCACCGCAAATTATTATTCCTTTGCGAAATGGGCCTTGACCCTGGTATAGACCACATGAGTGCCATGAAAATAATTCATAGCATAAAAGAACAAGGCGGAACCATCCAGTCTTTCAAAAGCCACTGCGGCGGCCTGATTGCACCAGAGAGCGATAACAATCCATGGCATTATAAAATAAGCTGGAACCCACGAAACATTGTCCTTGCTGGCAGCGGAGGGGCGGAGTTCAAATTAAATGGTGAGACGCATCACCTGGATTATCAAAGGCTTTTTGACAATGCTGAAACAGTGAAGGTAGAGGGCCTGGATCCCTTGGCGTTTTACCCTAACCGTGACTCTCTTTCCTACATACCCGTTTACAAAATACCGGAGGCCAAAACATTTATTAGAACTACCCTACGCTACCCTGCATTTTTTATTGGATGGAATGCGATCGTAAATGCCGGGCTTACTGACGATTCAGAAATGCTGGATGCGAGCCAGTTAACCTTCGCCCAGTGGTCTGAACCGGTACTTACTTTTGTAAATGAAAGCAACCAGCCTTTGCTGGCGTTCCTGGGCCTGTTTGAGCAAGAGCCCGTGCCAGCCCACGTCAAAACTTCAGCAGATATTTTGCAGTACCTGCTGGAAAGTAAACTAGCCATGATGTCTGCGGACAAGGACTTGATTGTGATGTTACACCAATTTGAATATGAGTTGAATGGCGAGTCTCAGCATTTACGAAGCAGCCTCGTAGTGAAGGGAGAGGATAGCCTTCTAACTGCGATGGCTAAAACCGTGGGCCTTCCACTCGGGATTGCTGCCAAACTTATTTTAAATGATGAATTAAAACTAAGAGGTCTTCAGATTCCTATTTTGCCGCAGATCTATGAGCCCGTGCTCAAAGAGCTGGAAGTACAAGGAATTAATTTTGTAGAGACATTGTTTTAGGAAACTGATCTGGTTCGATCTAAGTGCTTATGCAATTAAAGAACAATGTTAGCTGGTGGTTGAGCTAAAACAAATAGATGAGAAGAAAAGGTTTCGGAAAAATATTAGCTCAGTGCTAATAGCTGCATCAACTCCTCCATTCCATCTGTCGCCGTTTTTTGTATTAAGTACATATTAGGAAAGTTTCCCACTGCTGGTATTTTTTTATCAATGATATATTTAGGGACGTCCAACGGTACATAGTTGATGAGGCCGGCAGCAGGGTATACTTGCAGCGAAGTTCCAATCAACAAGAAAATATCCGCCCCAGTTATTAGCTGTGCAGCCGTTTCAATTAGTGGAACTGGTTCCTCAAACCATACAATATGCGGCCTTAGTTGGGTGCCATCTTCCCCCAGGTCACCGACGTTAATATCGCCTCGGATCACTAATACATTTTCTGGACTTGCCAGGCTATGCATCTTAAAAATTTCTCCATGTAAATGCATCACGCTCGATGAACCTGCCCGCTCATGGAGATCATCAATGTTTTGAGTAACTATGGCCACATCAAAATATTCCTCCAATGCAGCTAGGGCTTTATGAGCAGCATTTGGTTGCGCCAAAGCTACTTCCTGCCTTCGCATATTATAAAAGTCAAGGACCATGTTGGGGTCTCTCGCAAAACCCCGGGGCGTAGCCACATCTTGTATATTATGGCCCATCCACAAACCATCACTATCTCTAAAAGTTTTTAATCCACTTTGTGCACTCATACCGGCACCTGTGAGTACTACCATCCGCCTTATTTTACTCATTAGTTTAAACTTTACTACGAAAATAAGCGGATTACGTGGGAAGTTTTAAGGACCTGCTTTTATAATGTTGTGTGATTCTTACTGCTTGTAGAATATCTGTCACATGTAGTAACTGTTGCCCAGTGTCAGGACTTAGTGCTCCTTCCAGCTCAGCGAGTCATGGTCATTGTTATACCCGTTGCAAGCAAGTAATAATAATGTTGCAAAACAGCGATAATAACACTGTTTGGCATGACTAATGAAGTTACTTGAGGAGATATTCTGGATACCCAGGTATGGTGTGAGGGCTAAAGGAGGGGAAGGAGGAACATTGGTATCACATAAAGAAAGTCGCCTTAAACAAACATCCGTACAAAAAAACGGAGCACGCAAAACCGTTGTTAATAAACCTTCGTACTTCTAATAAGTATCTGTATCTCTTACTAATCATCTAAATAAAAATTAATCATTATGTCAACAAAAAACTTAACCGAAAACGGGCTAGAGTTAAATGAAAGACCGGACAGTTCGTTTTCCCGTAGGAAATTCCTGGGCTTTGTAGGCGCAGGGTCAGCGGCTATTGCCACCGCTTCATTAGTCGCTTCTTGCAAGGATAATGACAAACCCTCAAATGGCGGTGTAAACCTCGGTAGCGGAGATGTAGGTATCCTAAACTATGCTTACGCATTGGAGCAGCTTGAAGCAGCTTTCTACGTTAGGGTTATTAGTTCACTTTATTCTGGCGTTACTGCAACTGAACAAGCTTTTTTAACCGATATCAGGGATCATGAAGTAGCACATAGAAATTTCTTCAAAGCCGCTATTTCAGCAGCCGGCGCTACTCCACTACGAGATTTGGAAGTAGACTTTAGTACCATCGATTTTGGAAACAGGGCTTCTGTACTAGGTACTGCAAAAGCATTTGAAGATCTTGGTGTAACCGCCTATAATGGTGCTGGTAAATTGCTTCAATCTGCGGCTTACCTAACCATTGCCGGTAAAATTGTATCTGTAGAAGCCCGTCATGCGGCGTTGATTGCAGATTTGATTAGCAACGGTACATTCGCTGACACAACTGATGCTAATGGACTTGATATGGCCAGGACGCCAGCGCAGGTTTTGGATATCGCCAAAACTTATGTGAAAACCAAATTGGACGCAAGTAATTTACCAACCTCTTAAATTTAATTTTTTATGAACTTACAAAATATATTATCAGAGATAGAACAGAGAGATCCTGAAGTTTTTGATAAACTCAGTGACAGAAGAAAAGCTATGAAAAGCTTTACCAATCTTGCTGGCAAAGTAGCCCTTGCTTCGTTGCCGTTCGCTTTGGGTAGCATGTTTAAAAAAGCATATGGTCAAACACCTACTACTATTATTGAGGTGTTGAACTTCGCTTTGACTCTGGAATACCTAGAGTCAGAATTCTACAAAAAAGGTATTGCCGCTCCAAATTTAATTCCTGCCGGCACTCCTGCGGTTGCAGCCCTCAATAAGATTAGTGCTGATGAAACAAAACACGTAGCGTTTTTAAGAGCTGCTATTACTGCTTCTGGCGGTACACCAGTTACTTTTACTGCGGCCAACTTTGACTTTACTGCAGGCAACGGTTCACAGGCTGGTCCATTTACAGGTGTATTTACCAACTATGATTTGTTTCTTGCTGTAGCTCAAGCGTTTGAAGACACTGGTGTAAGAGCTTACAAAGGTCAGGCTCCAAACTTAATGTCTAACAATGATGTACTAACTGCCGCTTTAAACATTCACTCAGTAGAAGGAAGGCATGCTGCGCACATTCGTTACATGAGAAGATTAAGACAGGCTTCCAATCCAGGTCCTCTATATGTAGGTAACATCAAACCATGGATTACTTTAAAGAATTCTAACATTGGCTCTCCGTTAGTTCAACCTAGTTATGATGGTGAGGAAATAACCACACAAGCTGGGGTTAACATCCTCAACGTGGGCGGTATGACATTTAGTGCCGAAGCAGCGTCTGAAGCATTTGATGAGCCATTAACAGCAGCTCAGGTTTTAGCAATTGTTGATCCATTTATAATTTAATGATTGTTTTTTGTTTTAAGTGGCTATGATTATTTCATAGCCACTTTTTTATGCCGTTACTTGATCTTTTGTACTTCTTATTGGCGTTGATTGTAGAAGAACATAACTTAAACCAGCTTTGTAATATATACATAAAAAAGCCCGGCATAAATGCCGGGCCCAAATAACAAACTGAAAGTATTATGCGTTAACAGGGACAACCACTTCTTGTTTTTTCACGGGGGTTTCGTTCATGCCTTGTTCAATTTCGCTGCCCACCTGGTCTTTTGCATCTTTAAATTCACGGATGCCTTTGCCAATTCCTCGCATCAGGTCTGGAATTTTTTTGCCTCCAAACATTAATAACACGATTAACACGATAAGAATCCATTCGGATCCCCCCGGCATTGCAAACAGCAACGTTGAAGATGGAAGATGAGTCATAAAAAATAATTTATAGTTGAAAAATACTTATGCTAAGCTCTTACGATTCTGACCGTAAACAATTAATTTACGTCGATTAACTTCCTTTGGTTTTAAACCAGTAAAATATAAATCATGGCGTTTTGGTTGGTGAAGTCTGAGCCGTTTAAATACAGTTGGGACGCTCTCGTAAAAGATAAAATTACTTATTGGGATGGTGTAAGAAACTACGGAGCCCGCAATAATTTAAAGGCAATGAAAAAAGGCGAGCTGGTATTGTTTTACCATAGCAACGAAGGTGTAGAAGTGGTAGGTATAGCCAAAGTTGCCAAAGAATATTACCAGGATCCCACCACAGATGATGATGCCTGGGTAGTAGTAGATCTGAAACCGGTAAAAAAATTAAAAAAAGCGGTACCATTAGCTATTATTAAAAAAGATGTGAGGTTGGCTAATATGGACCTGGTAAGATTGGGCCGCCTTTCGGTGCAAACGGTTAAGGAAGAGGAGTGGGATGTAATAATGGAATTAGCCGGATAACGATGCACGTTACCATCCTTGTGCAAGCACATCGGCGATGTGCATAGTTTGTAAAGGGAGTTGTTTGTTTTTTATAACCCCATCCAATTGCATCAGGCAACTGAGATCGGTAGAGATGATGTGCTGTGCCCCGGTATTCATCGCATGGGTTAACTTCTGATCGGCCATGGCTGTAGAAATAGCGTCGAACTTTACCGAAAAGGTGCCACCAAAACCGCAACAGGTTTCATTGTCTTCCATCTCAACAAGCTGAAGGCCTTCTACATTATTCAATAATGTGCGTGGGCCTGTTTTTATCTTACATTCTCTAAGTGCAGCGCAGCTATCATGATACGTGGCCCGGCTATTAAACCTGGCTCCGAAATTTTCTATTTTTAGAACCTCAGTTAAAAATTCAGTGAATTCAAAGCTTCGCTTACCCAACTCTTTCACGCTGTTGTGCACTGCTGTGTTATCGAACAATTTGGGGTAATAATTGCGCACAAATCCGGTGCAGCTTGCGCTTGGAGAAACTATGTAGTCAATACCCTCAAAGTCTTTGATAAATTTACCTGCTACAGCTTTACACTCGTTATTGAAGCCTGCATTAAAAGCAGGCTGGCCGCAGCAGGTTTGATTGCTGTTGTAGGTAACCTCGCATCCAGCTTTTTCCAGCACCTTCACCATATTGAAAGCAGTGGTAGGGTACAGTTGATCTACAAAGCAGGGAACAAATAATTGAACTCTCATTTTTACAGTGTTATAAAG
>JAYTBG010000252.1:0-3993 GCA_043737055.1 Chitinophagaceae bacterium
CGCAGGTATTCACAGCGGCGACAGCAATGCTGTGTTGCCCCAGTTTAACCTTTCTCCCCTGATAGTGCATACGATGGAAGAATATGCAGAAAAAATTGCCAGGGCGCTTTCTATTAAGGGACTAATCAACGTTCAATTCGCCATTAAGGATGGTAACGTGTTTGTGATTGAGGCCAATCCAAGAGCGAGCCGTACAACGCCTTTTATAGCCAAAGCCTACCAGATTCCCTACCTGAACATTGCCACGAAAATAATGGTGGGCGAATACAAAATAAAAGATTTCACTTTCGAAAAAAAGATGACAGGTTTTGCCATCAAAGAGCCTGTGTTTTCGTTCAATAAGTTTCCTGGCGTAAACAAAGAGTTAGGGCCGGAAATGAAAAGTACCGGCGAAGCTATTCGCTTTATCAAAGATTTAAGAGATCCATATTTCCGGCAATTGTATAAGGAGCGGAGTATGCATTTGAGTAAATAGTAAAAGACCTATATAAAGCACAAGACCTATAAGGTTTTTTAAACCTTATAGGTCTGAAACAGCTGCTTATAAAATTAAACGAAACCGTTCTGTTGAGCCAAACCATTCAATAACTTTCTGCCGGGCCAGGTCTGTGCTTCCTTGGGAAAAGATCGACAGGTAACCACTAAATTGTCAGTCTACCACCTTGGTTGTAGACCTACAGGTTTTTAAAACCTTATAGGTCTAAACTTACATTGTAAACATTGCCCTATGGCTTACTCAAAATAGCTGTCCCTTTCTTTCAAGTCCATAGGCTGGTTATGAAATTGAATGAACCGTTCTGTTGAGCCAAACCATTCAGTAACATCCTGCCGGGCCAGGTCAGTGCTCCCTTGTGAAACAATCGCCTGGTAACCATCAAATTTCCATTCTCCCACTTTTTTTGCTAGACCATGATGAACCGCATTTTTGTGAGTGTAGAAAATAAAGCTCGTAATGTCATTATCATCATCTGCAACAGATCGTTTTAAATAATCTAAAAACAATGCACCCTGCCTGTCATACATTTTATTGAATGCTTTAGCATATGCGTTAAAGCAATTGCTAAATTGCTCCATAATAAAATCGGAGATCAACTGAATGGAGGGATTGTACTCTTTTAATTTCTTTGTTTTGTAGAGGTCTTCGATGTGGTTATCTTCTCGGATCTTTACAACGAGATGAAAATGATTTGGCATTAGAGAATAGGTCCACAGCTCTGCTACCGGGAGAATATGAGCTTTTATTTTTCGTAGAAAATATCGATAGTTTTCGTCAGATCTAAAAAGTTGCTCATTGCCAATGGCCCGGTTGAACAGGTGATAATAATTATCAGGCAATAAAGGTGCGTGCTGATTGGGCATGCAACAAAATACAAATTCTTTCACAACACCTATAAGGTTTTAAAAACCTTATAGGTGTTGTGGGGCCAGCTTTCAAAACCTTATAGGTGTTTTGGGGCTAGTTTAAAAAACCTTATAGGCGTTATGGGCCCCGTTAATACCGCTATCTATGCATCGCTACTTCATCATCAACAAACCAACCAACATGGTCTCACAATTTGTGAGTACCCATGAGGTGGGCCTGCTCGGCGATCTTGATTTTAATTTTCCTGAAGGCACCCATGCTATTGGCCGGCTAGACAAAAATTCTGAAGGGTTGTTACTACTCACCACCGACAAAAGGGTAACCCGTTTATTGTTCCTTGCACAAACACCACACCTGCGCACTTACCTGGTGATGGTACAAAATGAGGTTACTCCACAAACCTTTCAACAATTAAAAGACGGTATCTCCATAACAATTAAAGAAGGTGAAACTTACATTGCCAAGCCTACCTCAATTGAAATCATAAAAGATCCATTGGAGCTCTATCCTTTTGCAGGGGACCGCCGGGAAGTATATGCACACACCTGGCTACTCTTAACACTTACTGAGGGCAGATACCGGCAGGTTAGAAAAATGGTGCTGGCCGCAAGACATCGCTGCCTCCGCCTGGTAAGGTTGTCCATCAGTAATATGCATCTAACCAACCTTAAACCAGGGCAGGTACAGGAGTTAGAGGAAAAAGAATTTTACGGCCGGCTTGGCATTTAAAGTGCAACTGAACTTGCATTTGAGCATTGTGTTCTTTACATTAGTTGTATGAGCTCTTACCAGCAACTGCCCTTCTGGAAAACAGCACCCCTCATACGTCTGTTATTTCCACTTGCTGTAGGTATTATTTTGCAATGGTATATTCAGTTTTCTGGTTTCTATTTAGCAGTTTGCCTATGCTCGTTCTTAGTGGCTTTCCTGCTCCTTTATCTTTTGCCGCCCACAGGTATATATCATGTACGACGGTTACAAGGTTTGATTTTGTATTTAATATTGGCCGGCAGTGGCATGCTGCTCACCTGGCAAAATGATAGCAGGCAGCGTTCTACATGGTACGGAAATCACTATTCCGATTCGGCAGTGCTGATGGTAAAAATTGATGAACCACTGGTAGAAAAAGCCCGGTCTTACAAGGCAGACGGTTCAGTTGTAGGCATCCTGAATGGGATTAAACAAAAGGCAGTCACAGGAAAGATGCTCCTATACTTTTCTAAGGACAGTGCGATGCCGCCCTTAATATATGGTCAAATAATCCTGGTTAAAAAGCGACTACAACCCATAAAAAATTCTGGTAATCCTGGTGCGTTTAACTATCAACGTTATGCTGCCTTTCAGCAGGTTTATCACCAGCTTTTTTTGCAGCCCGGAGATTGGGTAGCCACCTTCGAAGTTCAAGCGAATTGGTTTCGATCCTTTTTATACAGTAGCAGGCAATATGTGCTGGGTGTGCTACAGCAATACATCGGCAATAAACACCAGGAGCTGGGCATTGCAGAAGCGCTGCTCATTGGTTACAAAGAAGACCTTGACAAAGATCTTGTGCAGGCTTACAGTAATACGGGAGTAGTCCATATCATTGCCATTTCAGGTTTGCATCTGGGCCTGATCTATTCAGTGTTGCTTTGGCTGTTGAACCGCACGCCTTTGCTAAAAAGATCCAGGCACGCAAAAGTAATTTTACTGTTAAGTTGCCTGTGGTTGTTTTCGCTGCTCACTGGTGGGGCCGCTTCAGTGCTGCGGAGTGCCGTGATGTTTACGGTAATTGTAATTGGCAAGTATTATTTTCGGCAGGCATCTGTTTACAACTCGCTGGCGGCGTCTGCCCTCATCCTTCTATGTTACAATCCATACTACCTGTGGGATGTGGGCTTTCAATTGAGCTACCTTGCGGTACTGGGTATTGTGGCTTTACAAAAGCCGCTTTATCGCATTCTTTACATTAGAAATAAGTTGTTACAAACGATCTGGCAAATGCTCTCCGTTACCATTGCAGCACAAATTGCAGCCTTTCCTATCTGCATTTATTATTTTCACCAGTTTCCAAATTTTTTCCTGTTTACAAATCTGCTGGTTATTCCAATTTCAACCATCATTCTTTTTGGCGAAATACTCCTCGTGGTCATTGGCGCATTTAGTGCTGTGGCAGTTAAAATTGGGGTATTGCTCACCTGGCTTATTTATGGGATGAACAGTGTCATTCTTTTCTTTAGCAGTTTCCACTTTTCTGTGTGGGATAATATCTACGCCAATATGATTAGCACCTGGTGCATGTACGGATTGGTTATTTTTACGTGTGCATGGTTCCTGCACAAGCGAGCCCAATACTGTAAAGTGGCATTGGGATTTTTAGTATTGCTTAGTATTTTTTATGCGCATGCCAGCATGCGACTTCACGATCAACGAAAAATTGTGATCTACAATATCTCCAAAAACCAGGCAATAGATTTTATAGAGCGAGACAAGCATGTGTTTGTAGGAGGGGAACTTCTAAAAGAGGAAGGACTACTCCGGAACTTTCATTTAAAGCCGGCACGTATATACCTTCAGGCCACTGAATCAGCCAGCTCTTTACCCTCTCTGCAGCAGCAGAACAATTTCTGGCAACTTGCTGGCAAAAAATT
>JAYTBG010000253.1:0-1518 GCA_043737055.1 Chitinophagaceae bacterium
TTTATACTCCTCATAGCGGCCGGGGTTTAATATGCCCCGCATATCAAACACAAACCCACCACCATTGCTGGTTTCATCTGTAGGGTAGCCTGTTTTAAGAAAAGAAAAACTATTGATCACAATTCTCAGGGGCGTGGCATCGGTTGCCTGCACTGGTGTGAATTGATCTATCACCTCGTCGCTTGTGCAAAACTCCAATACCTTTTTAAATTCCGGCACAGCAATACCTACACTTTGGTTATTAACAAACCATTTTAAGTTATGTAATGCTCCGGGTATGCTATTTAAAAAATGTGCTTTACGCTCAAACAGGCCCCTGAACCCATAAGCACCCAACACCTGCAACAACCGTATGAGAACATAACCATGGTACTGGCTGCTAAATATATCCCTATCAATAGGTTTGCCTACTTCTTCCTCGAAAGCTGTGATATAATCGTCGAGAAGATATTGTTTCCAATCATCGGGCAGGTTTGCCTTTGCCTGCCAAAGCAATGAAGCCACATCATACTGTGGAGCGCCATTCATACCGCCCTGGTAATCTATAAATCCCACAGCATTATCTTCCTTAATCATGATGTTACGGCTTTGAAAGTCCCGGAACATAAAATATTTGTACTCTGTGTGAGAGAGATAAATACTGAGGGCTTCAAAATCATCTATGAGCTTTTGTTTGTCGTATGGCTTGGCAAGGGCGTCTAAAAAATAGTATTTAAAATACAGCAGGTCGGCCATGATGGCCTGCTTGCCAAAGACAGCGTTGGTGAGGCATTTTGAATAATCAAGACCTTCATGGCCCTTGGTTTGAAGCTGGGCAAGCTTGGCGAGGCTCTCTTTGTACAACTCATAAACATGTGTAGTAAAACCTTCTGCCTCCAGAACATCGAGCAGGCAGGTATTTCCAAAATCTTCCTGGATGTAGCAGCATGTATCGTCACTCACATGATAGATCTGTGGTACCGACAGCGCTCTTTCTTTGAACTGCTCCGAGAAATAAATAAAAGATTCATTTTCTTTTACATTGGCTCCATACGTGGCTATGTAGTTTTTGGCGGCCGTAAATATTCTAAAATAATGGCGATCGCTCCCAGCTTGCGGCAATTTATCCATGCCAGTAATTGGCTCATCGTGGTGCTGTTGGAAAAGGGCAACTATTTGATCTGAAATACTGTGCATGCAATTTTTTTGTGAGCAGTAAAAATAATGGTTTTTAATCAGCGTACCCTTCTTAGGTACGCCGGTTGGTGTGGTGAGGAATCCGCTTCCCTATCCAGCCTCTAAACGGCGAGGAGCCAACCTGCACCAGCGGCAGTAAATTTTAAAAGATTTGAAAATAGTTTGCCTGTTCTGTAATAAATGATCTGCGGCTGCATCCAATAAATATTAAAGCAATTTTTAACCACAAACCGAAAAACAGAATCAATATGAAAATATTACTAACTACTTTATTAATAGCTTTTTCACTTTATGGCAATGCTCAGTCAAAAGCATTTAAAGTGGAAATATTTGGAAAGGGTG
>JAYTBG010000254.1:0-1517 GCA_043737055.1 Chitinophagaceae bacterium
TCTGTAAGGTATTGGGTAAAGGTGTTTAAGCCTTCATCCATCCAGCTCCACTGTCTTTCGTCGCTGTTGATGATCATTGGAAAAAAGTTATGCCCAACTTCATGAATTACTACACCAAGCATACCATACTTGGTGCCCTCGCTGTAGGTACCATCCTTTTCGCAACGGCCATAGTTAAAGCAAATCATTGGGTACTCCATACCATTGGCAGCCTCCAGGCTTTGTGCTACCGGGTAGGGATACGGTATAGTAAATTTTGAATAGCTTTTAATGGTATGTGCTACAGCCTTGGTGCTGTATTTGCGGTATAGATTGTACGCCTCTTTAGCGTAAGCACTCATGCACATCACCTTTTTGCCTTCTACTTTGGCGGGCATAGCATCCCAAATAAATTTGCGACTGCTGCCCCACGCAAAGTCACGTACCATATCGGCTTTAAATATCCAGGTATTTTTTTTGGTTGATTTTTGTAATTCCCTTGCAGTAGCTTCTGCAAGTGTTACCACTTCTATTACATCAGTAGCCGTTTGGGCTTTTTGCCAGCGTACATATTGGGCCGAGGTTAATACCTGCTGGTAATTCTGACATTCGCCGGTTGACATTACCACATGATCGGCAGGTACCGTCATGGCTACTTTAAAATTGCCGAACGTTAAGGCAAATTCTCCTGTACCTGCAAACTGATGATTTTGCCAGCCCTGAAAGTCGCTGTACACACATAAGCGTGGGTACCATTGCGTAATGGTGTACAAATCATTACCATCTTCCGGAAAAAACTCGTATCCACCACGGCCACCAATTTTCATACGGTCGCCTATATTGTAATTCCATTCTACTTTTAAAATAAACTGCTGGCCTGGTTTTAAAGTCAAAGGCAAATCTATCCTCATCATGGTTTTGTTGATGGTGTAAGCAAGTGCCTTGCCCGTGCCATCAGTTACTTTTAAAATATTGTCGCCGTATTCACGGTCTGTTTTACCACTCAGTCGTACAAGATCTGCTTCTGTAAAGCTCTTTTGCATATTGCTACTACTTTGGTAGCCGGCATTATTAACAGTGCTGTGTTCGTTTTCATCTAATTGCAGCCACAGGTAAGTGAGAATATCCGGCGAATTGTTGAAGTAGGTAATAGTTTCTTTACCGTTTAACCTGCGGTTGGGTTCATCCAATTCGCAAACAATATCGTAATCTGCACGCTGCTGCCAATACTTTGGCCCCGGGGCACCACTTGCGGTACGATACTCATTGGCCGTTGGCAGAATAGTACCCAACTGCTCAAAACGGTTGCCATGATTGCTGCCGGGGTTGTTGCGTATGTCTTGTGCATACAAACAAACCGTTGACAAAAACAGCGCAAATAAAATTGCAATTTTTCTCATGATATTGATTTTTGTTGATTTGATTATTTATTAAACTTTTAATTCAGCACGTTGCGTTAGGGATTGAAGCGAAAATCCTTTTTTTGCCCCTGTATTTTGGCAAAAAAAGATTGTAGCGAAAAAGCCCGACCCCGCCAA
>JAYTBG010000255.1:0-1511 GCA_043737055.1 Chitinophagaceae bacterium
TTCTAAAACCGGCTTTTAATACCGCATCTACCGCATTAATAACGGCCTCTGCTTCTGCCTTTAACCCAAACGAAATATCCAGTAGTAAAGCGGCAGATAGGATGGATGCTAATGGATTAGCTACACCCATACCCGTAATATCATGTGCAGACCCGTGAATAGGCTCGTACACACCGGTACCATCACCAATAGACGCTGAGGCAAGCATACCCATAGAACCTGCAATTTGTGATGCTTCATCGGTTAAAATATCACCAAATAAATTGGCTGTTACCACCACATCAAATCTGCAGGGATCTTTTATCAGCATCATAGCAGTAGAATCTACAAACTGATGCTCCACTTCAACATCAGGATATTCCAATGCCAGCTTTTGAATTTCTTCTCTCCACAAACGGCTTGTCTCTAACACATTGGCCTTATCCACCGAGCATAATTTTTTACGCCTTGTTCTAGCTGCATCAAAAGCTTTACGTCCAATCCTTTGTACTTCGTAACGGCTGTATTCTGCCACATCGTAAGCAGTATCGCCATCATTTTTTCTTCCCTTTTCTCCAAAATAAATATCGCCGGTGAGCTCACGAAAAAATAAAATATCGGCACCTTTTAAAATTTCTGGTTTAATACTGGAAGCACTTAATAATTCATCAAATAATTTGATGGGACGAAGGTTGGCATACAGGCCAAGTTCTTTACGCATTTTAAGCAGGCCTTGTTCCGGACGAACTTTTGCCGAAGGATCATTATCATATTTTGGATGGCCAACGGCACCAAACAGCACTGCATCAGACTTCCTCATTTTCTCCAAAGACTCATCTGGCAAAGGATTGCCGGTTGCCTCAATGGCCACATGCCCAATCAATGCTTCATCATAAGTAAACTCGTGATTAAATTTTGCCGCAATAGCATCCAGAACTTTTTTACCAACTGCTGTTACTTCCTGTCCTATCCCATCTCCGGGTACTATCAAAATATTTTTTTTTGCCATAATGATATTTTATACGTTGTATTTTTTCAGAAATTTAAAGCAGATTCAGCATTTTTTGAGTTGCCTTAATTGCAGAAACGGTTTGGTCACTATCCAACCCACGGGTTTTAAATTCCCTGCCATTATAATTCCAGGCAATAATGGTTTCGCACAAAGCATCTGATTTGCCACCCGGCGGAATGCGAACTGCATAATCAGTTAATACCGGCAGATCTACTTTTTTCTTTTTATAAATGCGTTTAAGTGCGTTCATAAATGCATCATACTGCCCGTCTCCCTGCGCATTTTCCTCAAATACTTCTCCGGTTACTGTTATTTTTAAGGTAACAGAAGGTTTTAATTCTTTAGAATGTGTAAGCACATAATTTTCAATCGTCACTTTTTCTTCAATGGTATTGCTATCCAGCACATCAGAAATAATATACGGTAAATCAGATTGCGTTACCATTTCCTTTCTATCGCCGAGCTCTATAATTCTTTGGGTAACTTTTTTTAAATCTGCATCAGATAATTGTATGCCCAA
>JAYTBG010000256.1:0-3961 GCA_043737055.1 Chitinophagaceae bacterium
AGCCATGTAAAGGCAGTAGTAGCACTTTCTTTCATTACATTGCCAAGGTTACCCGTCAATTTTAGTTCTCCTTTGCCATCTGTAAGCTGTGTCTCTATAAACAAAATATCACCACCTACGTAAGTCCAGGCGAGGCCCACGGCCACACCGGGCATGTTCGCCATTTTGTATATTTCGTTGCTATACCTGGACCTGCCAAGTATTTTCTCGATATCATTGTTGGTAACAGTCGCCTTTAGCTTTCCTCTCAATACCACTTCCTTGGCCTGGTAGCGCATGATGCTTGCCAGTTGCCTGTCCAATTCCCGTACCCCGCTTTCTCTTGTATAATCTGCAATTACCTTTTCTATGACTACATCGCTCATTTTAAAAGGGGTAGGCACCAGCCCATGCATATCAATTTGCTTGGGTATAAGATGGCGCTTGGCAATTTCAATCTTCTCTTCCACGGCATACCCACTGAGGTCAATTATTTCTAACCGATCTCTGAGTGCCGGTTGAATATTGCTCAGGTTATTGGCAGTGGCTATAAATAGCACTTTGCTCAAGTCGTATTCAAGCTCCAGGTAATTGTCATAAAAAGTATTGTTTTGTTCCGGATCCAATACCTCCAGCAATGCTGATGATGGATCTCCGCGGTTATCACTCCCAACTTTGTCTATTTCATCGAGGATCATCACGGGGTTACTCGATTTTATTTTGCGGATAGACTGAACTATCCTGCCGGGCATGGCACCGATATAGGTTTTACGATGTCCTCTAATTTCGCTCTCATCGTGTAGGCCACCAAGACTCACCCGCACATATTTACGGTTAATGGCAGCGGCAATGCTTTTGCCAAGGCTGGTTTTACCAATTCCCGGAGGGCCTAAAAAACAAAGTATCGGACTTTTCATATCGCCCTTCAGTTTTAGCACGGCCAGGTATTCTAAAATCCTCTCTTTTATTTTGGCCATGCCATAATGGTCCTGGTCTAAAACTTTCTTAGCTTTTTTAAGATCATATTGGTCAAGTGTGTATTCCTCCCAAGGCAAGTCTAGCATAAGGTCCAGGTGATTGTACACCACGGAGTAGTCGGGAGTTGAAGGATGCATACGTTCCAACTTTTCTGCACCCTTATTAAACATATCCTTTGCCGCAGCATTCCACTTTTTCGTTTCTGCCCTTTTTTGCATTTCTTTTACCTCAGCAACATTATCTCCACCTAGTTCATCTTTGATGGCCTTCATTTGCTGCTGTAAAAAATACTCCCGTTGCTGTTTGTCTAGCTCGGCCCTTGTTTTATTGGTTACCTTATTTTTGAGTTCGGCGTACTGTAGTTCAGTATGCATTAAATTCATTAGCAATTCTGCCCTGGCTTTCAAATTGCTTATCTCCAGCAACTGCTGTTTCTGCTTCAGGTCGCTGTTAAGGTTGCTACTCACAAAATGAATAAGGAACGAAGGGTTCTCAATATTTTTAAGAATGATGGCAGCTTCGCTAGGCAGGTTAGGAGAAAGGTTGATGATCTGCGACGCCAGGTCTTTGATGCTTCCCACCAATGCGTCGAAATCGTTGTCACCTTTAAGCGTTTCTTCCTCTAGTATTTTTATGGTAGCTTTAAAATAGGGGTCCTCCGCTGTGATCTCTTCAATCTTGAATCTTTTGCGGCCCTGTATGATAATGGTGGTACCACCATCCGGCATTTTAATCAGCTTCACCACTTTTGCAACCGTACCCACATCTTCAAGGTCGCTTACTGTGGGTTCTTCTATGCTGCTGTCTTTCTGTGCCACAACGCCTATCAATTTGTCAGTCTTGTATGCATCATTTACTGCTTTGATGCTTTTATCTCTGCCTACTGTGATGGGTATTACTACGCCTGGAAAAAGTACGGTATTTCTTAAAGGTAATATGGGTAATTCGCCGGGAAACGTTGCTCCGTCTGCATCTGAGTCGTCTTCATCGTTCAGGGGAATGATGGGCATAAATTCCATTTCATCTTCCTGGTTGCTTAGATCTAAGTGTTTAAACATGATAATTCTTTGGTTCGTCAATATGGCAAATTTAAGCCGTTAAAAGGGTATTTTTTTGAGGATATTCTAATAGTCAAGTTTGGTGCCGAAAAGGGGTAGGGGTTAATTGTTGATAGTTCATAGTTGATAGTCAATGGTTAATGGTTCATAGTTGATAGTTCATTGGCAATAGTCAATGGTCAGTTGTCATTGTCAATAGTCATTGGTCACTTGTCATTGGTCACTTGTCATTAGGGGTCCGGCTGACTGCTTCTTTTTCATTGTGAACTCAAAACCAGGAACCATTAACTATCAACCATGAACAATCAAAAACGAAACCTTTAAATTTGCGGGCTATGTATATTAAATGCACGCCAAAGGAGTTACAAATATTTGAAAAGGTTACCATGGCTGCAGCAGATCTCCAGGTAAATTGTTATGCTATTGGCGGTTTTGTGAGAGATAAAATTTTGGGAAGGCCTACCACAGACATCGATATTGTTTGCACCGGAGATGGCATAGCACTGGCAGAAAAAGTAGCCAGTCTTTTCAATCCAAAGCCTACGGTAAATATTTTTAAAACATTCGGCACGGCACAAATAAAATTGTCACTTGAAAATGGTCTGCCTGACAGCTCATCTGATGAAGGAGGGGGGAAAAACTCGACTGAGTCCATAGATCTGGAATTTGTAGGTGCCCGTAAAGAAAGTTACAGTGCCGATAGTCGCAAGCCTGCCGTGCAGGCAGGAACCCTGGAAGATGATCAGAATCGCCGGGATTTTACCATAAATGCCATGGCCATTAGCTTGAATAAAAATACTTACGGTCAATTGCTTGATCCGTTTAACGGCTTACAGCATTTAGAAGAAAAGGTTTTGCAAACACCGCTGGAGCCCGATCAGACTTTTAGCGACGATCCATTACGGATGATGAGAGGAATTCGTTTTGCGGCTCAGCTAAACTTTACACTTACCCCTAACACCATTGCTTCCATCAAGAAAAATGCGAGCCGAATAAAGATAATCAGCCAGGAACGAATTACGGAAGAGTTGAATAAAATACTGCTTTGTCAAAAGCCCTCTATCGGTTTTGAGTTGTTGTACAAAACGAGCTTGTTACAAATCATTTTTCCGCAGATGGTGGCGCTTGCGGGCGCTGAATACATTGATGGTAAGGGTCACAAAGATAATTTTTACCATACGTTACAGGTGGTAGACAACATCTCCCGCCACAGCAACGATTTGTGGCTGCGCTGGGCCGCTGTGTTACACGACATTGCCAAACCTGCCACCAAGCGTTTTGAAGAAGGCCAAGGATGGACATTTCATGGGCATGAAGTAGTAGGTGGCCGCATGGTGCCAAAAATTTTTACCCAACTAAAATTGCCACAAAACGAAAAGCAACTGTTTGTGCGCAAGATGGTAGAGCTCCATCTACGGCCTATCAGCTTAACAAAAGAAAATATAACGGATTCGGCTATACGCAGACTTTTGTTTGATGCCGGCGAAGACCTGGAGGCACTGATGATATTGTGCAAGGCAGACATTACCAGTAAAAATCCACATAAGGTAAAACGCTTTATAGAAAATTTTGAAATCGTTCAGCAACTATGCATTGAACTGGAAGCAAGGGACCATATACGCAATTGGCAACCCCCTATAACCGGCGAAGTAATTATGGAGGCGTTTAACCTACCACCGTCAAAGCCCGTGGGTGTTTTAAAAGATGCCATTCGCAATGCCATATTGGATGGTGATATACCAAATGACTATGATGCTGCAGTTGAATTTATGCACCGAAAAGCAAAAGAATTGGGAATTGGATAAATTACTTTTGTTGCAGCAGACCTGTTGGTAACCGCCCACATTTGCCGGTAGAGGTCCATCATTCACCCAGGTTTATTGTCCAGTTGAACAACTGAGTTTGTAATAGATTCATTCACAAAAACACTTAATTTTGTTGTATGG
>JAYTBG010000257.1:0-1504 GCA_043737055.1 Chitinophagaceae bacterium
AGGGTAATTATAGAGGGAGTGAATGAGGAAGGCAAGCTTTCAAGAGAAGAAAAAATATTTGAATAGCCACGCTTCTAAAGATATTTTACAAGACAGGCAATGTTGCATATAGTCTCTGTTTTGAAACCCATAACTTCTAAAAATTGGAGGTGCCCTTTTTGTGGCACGGTGTGATACACGATGCGCCTGATCCCTCTTGATAACAAGTATTCCCGCTCTTTTTCAAAAATATAACTGCCCACTTTAAAATCTCTGAACTTTTTGGGAGTATAGTTCAACTGCACGTAGGCATCGCCATCTTTAGTAAGTACTGCACTAAATATGTTGGCTATTACCAGGTCCCTGGTAACGATAAAATTAAATTGCCCTTGTAATTGGTCTGTGGCAAAATGTGGAAAATACGCGGCAATATCTTCGTGGTAGAATGAGATAAACTTTTGCGGCAATTTTTCGTCCCCTGTAAACTCCATAATATCAAAATTCTCTTTTCTCCGGTAAATTTTTATAAGGTAAAAAATATTGATGCCCAGTAAAATCAGGTTGGTGAGCAAAACAGGCAACGCTACTAGCAGCACGGCATATACGATGAATGCAATATTACCCATAGTATTGAACCAGCGAAACTTCAAATCGTTGTTAATCACCAGCGCAAGAATAAGAAACAGCGAGGCCAGGTAGCCAAAGTATGGCGCAATAGGAGTAAGCATATTTAATAATTGTGGCGGCAAAGAAAATAAATAAATCAACAACAATATTTACAGCTCAAACTCCCACACTGACCGGTAGCTGCCGTGCTCCTCAATGTAGCCTAGAAAGGCGTTGTAAAAGGGATCGCCACCAATGGTAGCACTATCACCTATAACAAATAATCGCTCTTTGGCCCTGGTAATGGCCACATTCATTCTGCGATAATCTTTCAAAAATCCTATGTCGCCCTCATCATTGCTTCTAACAAGGGAGAGGATGATGGTTTCTTTTTCTTGCCCCTGAAAGCTGTCGATCGTACTCTGGCGCATGCCTGCCGGTAACAGTTCTTTTGCTGCAGCTACCTGCCCGGCATAGGGAGAAATAAAGGCCGTATCCTGCACGGGTAGTGCTTCTGAGGCTATTAGTTTCAACACGATTTGTAGCTCACCTTCATTTTGTAGACTACTCCCATTGCTACCACCGGTTTCGTTAAAACCGCTGCCGGCAGTGTCTATAAAAGAAATGTGTGTGGCATTGTTTGTAAGATGGGAGGCGGATAAGAGCAGACCGTTGTAAAAATAATTTCCGGAAAACCCTGCAATCGCTTCTCGCATGCGGTACTGGGTATTGAGCAGAAAAATATTAAATACCCTTCCAATGCTTATTTCTAAAATAGATTTATTTAAACCAAGTCGTGCGGCTTCCTGGCTCAGCACAGTAGGGGGTAGTTGCCAGTGATCGCCGGCCAGTACGTATTTTTCTGCCAGCGGAAAAATGCACCATGCAAGGGGTTCAATGCATTGGCCTGCTTCATCTA
>JAYTBG010000258.1:0-9483 GCA_043737055.1 Chitinophagaceae bacterium
TTTAAAAACTGGTGGCAAAATATTATCCTCGCTCATGGCGAACATCACCCTTGGGTTGCTCATGAGCAATACATTCACATAAGCCAGCACGCTTAAAAATAAAAATCCCGATAAAACCCTCTCGGCATTTATCCCAAATATTTTAGAAGCCATGATGGCGGCGATGTTTTTGGTCTCCGGAAGGTGCAGCGTTTCGAAGCCGATAACCTTTATGTAAGCGTAGTTAATTGTGAGGTATAAAAGGATGATAATCGTGATGCCATAAAAGATACCACGGGGAATATTTTTGGCGGGTTGATGCACCTCTGCACCAAAATTGATGGTTTGCTGGTAGCCGCCATAGGTAAAACTTACCGCAACTAAACCAATACCAAAGGCCTTAATATATTCTTTTAATGTTGGAGAAAGGGAAGGTGGGACTATCTGGCTTACTGGGCTGCTTTCTGCAAAAAATACGGGGGCAATCAATAGTAGTACCAAAACGATTTTTACAACCGTCAATACATTCTGAGTTTTGGCGCTCATTTTCAAACCTGCAAGGTTTACCCCATAAAAGATGAGTACGGCAAGTATAGCAATAGCAATATGAATCTTTTGAAGATATTGAACATTGGCTGCTACTTTCATCCACTCCAAGTCTCGGGACAGTGGTATAAAAATACCAGTGATATATTCCCCACCCACCAGAGCAACGGCAGCAAGCGATGAGGCATTAGAAACTAAAATAACGCAGTTGATAGCAAAGGCAACGGAGGGATGATAAGCGTAGGAGAAAATTTTATAGTAGCCACCGGTAACAGGCAGGCGACTCCCAATTTCTGCATAGGTCAAAGCCCCACACAATGCTACCAATCCACCAGCAATCCAGGCAGTAAAAAACAAAAAAGTATCAGGAGATGCCTTTGCCACATTAGCCGGAGTACGAAATATACCCATACCAATAACAAGGCTCACAACGATCATGGTGAAATCAAAAAGGTTCAGCTTGTTTCTCACTTGCATGCTGAAAAGATACTGGAATTGGAATGGAACTAATAAATTCTCAAATGATTAGAACTTAAAAGTTTTTCCTCCACCAGAAACGAAAATTAATATACGCTACCTGCTAGTCCCTTAAAAGGACGGATGCAAACCGGAAGCCTGGCAGCGAATGAAGAAGATCGGAAAATACAAAGTGCCTTAATATCTTATCGTTGGTTATAATATATAACATCACCCGTGCCTGGGCTCGCTGATCAAGGTAAAGTAGTAAGCAATAGAAATATTTTTAATAGCTTGTAAGTAGTTCTGAAAGAAACCTTGTCTTTAGAGTAACCAAGCTGCTTGCAATTATGAAGAGAATAGACTTCGTTCGCCTTTCCGGCATACTCACGGCTGGCTCAATAATGCCAAATATGCCCTTATTTGCAAAACCGTTGAACGCTGACTTTCCCCTTGTTAGAGTACCATTGGCCCAAAGAAAATTTACCAGCATAGCAGTAGAAAAGGCCATTACGGCCTTTAAACAGAAAGTTTCTAATAACGAATTAGGATGGTTGTTTGAAAACTGTTTTCCCAACACTTTAGATACTACCGTTGATTTTGAAATGATTGATGGCAGGCCTGACACTTACGTTATTACCGGTGATATTGATGCCATGTGGCTCAGGGACAGTACTGCACAGGTATGGCCATATCTCCCGCTGATTAAAGAAGATAAAAAATTAGGGCAATTGATTGCAGGGGTAATCAACCGCCAAACAAAAAATATTTTGCTGGATCCTTATGCCAATGCTTTTTACAAAGACCCAACTAAAATAAGCGAGTGGAAAGATGATTACACCGATATGAAACCAGGCCTGCATGAACGCAAATGGGAGATAGATTCTTTGTGTTACCCTGTAAGATTGAGCTATCATTATTGGAAAATATCGGGCGACGCTTCGCCGTTTGATGAGCAGTGGAAAAAGGCGGCAATGCTGATTGTAAAAACATTTATAGAACAACAACGAAAAACCAATAAAGGGCCTTATAAATTTGAACGCAAAACAAGCTGGGCTACAGATGGTGTACCACTCGGGGGCTATGGTTATCCGGCCAACCCAGTGGGGCTTATTTACTCTATGTTCAGGCCGAGTGACGACGCTACCATATTTCCTTTTTTAATTCCTGCTAACTTTTTTGCCGTAGTGAGTCTGCAGCAAATGGCAGAATTGGCCAGCAAAGTTTATAAGGATACAGTGTTTGCTACTGAATGTATTGCGTTAGCTAAAGAAATTCAAACGGCTTTGCAACAACATGCCATAGTAAATCATCGGAAGTTTGGAAAAGTGTACGCCTATGAAGTAAATGGCTATGGTAGTTATAATATAATGGATGATGCCAATGTGCCTAGCTTGCTATCGTTGCCCTATTTGGGAGCCGTAAAAACTACAGACCCTGTGTATTTAAATACGAGGAAATTATTATTGAGTAGCTATAATCCTTTTTTCTTTAAAGGAAAAGCCGGAGAGGGAATAGGGGGGCCACATGCAGGTATTGACCTCATATGGCCATTGAGTATTATTATAAGGGCTTTAACCAGTAATGATGAAGCAGAGATAAAAAAAAGTATAAAAATTTTACAACAATCTCATGCGGGTACAGGTTTTATGCATGAGACTTTTCATAAAGATGATGCCACAAAGTTTTCCCGTAGCTGGTTTGCCTGGGCCAATACAATTTTTGGCGAACTGCTCTACAAAACGCTTGAGAATAAACCGCATTTGCTTGTATAAAAGTATTGATTGCTAGAATGAAAATTGAAATTGCCATACTAAAACAATTGCAGGTACAAATAGAACAAAGCAATCAAAGAGCTTTTGAAGATTTGTATCGTTTATTCTTTGCACGCCTGTATAATTTTTCATTATTGTATGTGCATAGAAAAGAGCCTGCAGAGGAAATTGTGAATGATGTAATGGTTAAGATCTGGGAACATAGAACTACCGTTAATGCCATTGAAAATTTAGAAACTTATCTTTTTGTAGCAGTGAGAAATCATTCGCTAAACTATCTGCAAAAATATTCCCGTTACCACATCAGTGTAGCCCCGGAAACCGGCATGGCTGAAATCATTAGCATCGGCGACCCATCCCAATACCTTGAGTGGAAAGAAATAAATTTCAAACTTACGTTGGCAATAGAAAAATTGCCCGAGAAGTGCCGCACTGTGTTTAAACTTATCAAAGAAGAAGGCTTTAAATACAAACAGGTTGCAGAAATTTTAAATATTTCTCCGCGTACGGTGGAAACTCAGCTTTTTCGTGCCATTAAAAAGTTGAATGGAGTTGTGGAAATTTATATAGAAAAGTCATCTGTCAAAAAAAATACTCACGGCCCAATCATTAGCCTGCTTGTTACCTTATGTTTTTGCGGGTAAATCTTTTTCCACCTTGTACGTAATTCTTTTCATGTTCTTGTCTTATATAAAAGAACAGCAAATTTTTTTTAATGAACGATGATCATTTTCTATTCCTGGTTTCCAAAAAGTTTTCAGGAGAAGCTTCTCTCAAGGAACTGCAGGAGTTAGACTCAATATTGTTAAGTAATCCTGATTATTTAAAGCAGTATAAATTACTGAGCCAGTATTGGGAACAGCAGGATAACCCCAACCAGGTATTTGTAGAAGGAGCACTTCAAAAAGCTTTGCTGCGGCTTAATTTGCCTGTTAATCCATTTTACGAAGAAGCTGTATCAAAAAGGAAAAGATTTTTTTTATTTACAGGCACTGCCGCAGCATGCGTAGCTGCAGTTGCTATAGCTTTTTTACTTTTTAGTCAACCGCATAGATCAAAAGATGTTCCCGAATCATTGGCTGGCTTTGAAAAAAAGCAAAATTCAAAAGGGACGAAAAGCACCATCCAGTTGGCAGACGGCAGCAAGGTATGGCTGAATGCAGATAGCAAAATTCAGTATCCTGAGTTGTTTGAGGGAAACACCCGGGAGGTGTACCTAAACGGAGAAGCATTTTTTGACGTAATTAAAAATGCTAAAAAGCCATTTATCATTCACCTTGCAAATGGGACAGTTAGGGTGCTGGGCACTTCTTTTAACATTAGGGCGTATGATAACGAAAAATCAGTTGAAACATCTGTAGCTACGGGTAAGGTAGCTTTTATTCCCTCCTATAAAGGTGATGCCAGGCGGCGTGATACCGTATTTATTACCCCAAACAATAAAGTATCCTACACTTACTCATCCGAAAAATTAAGCATACTCCCTACGCTTCCGGCAGATGATAAAGCCTGGATAGAGGGTAGGTTGATTTTTAAAGCGATGAGCCTGCATGATATTGCCATAGAGTTGGAAAGAAATTTTGGCAAAAATGTAGTTTTTCTGGATGATGCTCTAAAAGATTATATCCTTACTGGCTCTTTTAAAAACAATACACTGGAGGAGGTGATGTACTACCTATCTAAAACCAAGGGTTTTTATTATAAAATTACCAACACCGAATTGCTGATTGCTGCAACACCCGATCAATTCTAGTTGGGAATTCGTTGACAAACAGGGCTTAAAATAAAATGATTGCTATATGAACAAAACAAAACTGTCTGCATCGCCCCGATGTGCCTGGGGTGTTGTTAAACCAACGATATTAAGCGTTGCCTTTCTGGTAAATATTTTTCCCCTGAAGGCTCAGTTTGCTTATGCAGAAACCAAAAGGAATGTACACATGTCGCCTGTGCAGGAGCTAAAAGAAGAGAAAATAACACTTGCTTTTAAGAATGAAAAGCTAGGGGTGGTATTGGATAAAATTGAAAAGCAAACAGGGTTGGTTTTTGTGTATGCCAATGATGAAGTCAATATTGATCAAAAGGTGTCTATCACCGCAAACGATAAGCCAGCCCCGGAGGTTCTTAAACTGCTCTTGAATCCGCTCGGGATCAATTTTTCTATTTTAAAAGACAAAATTATTTTACAATCGTCTAAGCCAAAAAACACTTTGGCAGGCAGCATCAGCAATAGCATAGCTTTCGATAGGCTTGCTGCCTCCGGCAATCAACTTACTATTAGCGTCAGTGGCAAGGTAACAGATGAGAATGGTAAGGGGCTTAGCCTGGTAACAGTTATACTAAAAGGCACGAGCCTTGGAACTTCCACTAATGAGCAAGGAAATTTTACACTTGATATACCCGATGATAAAAGTAAAGCTGAATTAGTATTTTCCTCTGTCGGGTTTGTTACAAAGGAAGTTCCCATAAATAATAGAGCCATAGTAAATGTCAGCCTTACTTCTGATTCGAAGCAACTGGATGATGTAGTAATTGTTGGATATGGCACCCAAAAGAAAATTTCGGTTACCGGTGCTGTGGATGGCATAGGCAAAAAAGCGATTGAGGGGAGGCCGGTTACAAATTTAAGTACTGCTTTGCAGGGTGTTTCTGCCAATCTTATTATTCAACAAAGAAATTTCGAACCAGGTCAGGGTGTAAATATTAATATCCGTGGCTTGGGTACATTGGGCGATAACACACCATTGGTAGTTATTGATGGAATAGTGGGAGCAGATATAAATCTGTTAAACCCGGTTGATATCGAAAACATTTCTGTTTTAAAAGATGCAGGTTCCGCTGCCATTTATGGTTCAAGAAGTGCAAACGGGGTGATATTGATTACCACAAAAAGAGGAAGAAAAAATTCACCGCCAAAAGTTAATTACTCTGGTATTTATGGTATTCAATCCCCAAGGATAACTTACAAACCTGTAGATGCCTGGAAGAATGCCTATTATAAGAATGAGTCCCTTGCCAACTCTGGCCTTGCGCCAGCATTTACGCCTACACAGATACAGCAATTTTCGGCAGCGGGCAATGGCGATTGGAGAGTGGACAATCTTATGCAAAATGCAGCGCAGCAATCGCACAATATATCAGTAAGCGGTGGCGGAGAAAACAACACCTACATGTTGTCGCTGGGATATTTTGACCAGGAAAATAATTTCATAGGGCCTGATTATGGATACAAGCGCTACAATATCCGTTTCAATCAAACAACAGATGTAGGAAAGCTAAAGATAAATACGTTGCTTAGTTATGCAAAAGTGCAGGGTAAAGATCATTCGTCTGATGCAAGTACTTTAATTGTAGATGCTACAAGAGTTCCGCTTTACTATTCTTACAAAGACTCTGCAGGAAATTATTTAACCAACCCCGTTTCTGCACAGTTTAACCCTAAAGCTATCCTGGAAAATGGTGGCTATAGAAAGACCAATGACGATGAAATTTTTGGGAATCTTAATGCGGAGTATGCATTGATGAAAGATTTAAAAATTCGTGCTGTATTTGGTGGTACCATTCGCTCAAACAGTTCGTACGGGCGGAGGCTTCAATTGCAATTTTCACCGGGCGGCAGTTATGGAAACGATAGAGAAGTGTATGATGCAAATTCGAAATCTTTGTTCACGAACCTGCAGCTGATAACAGAGTACACAAAAAACATAAAATCACATGATATTAAAGTATTGGTTGGTGCTGCCAATGAATCTTTAAATGACGCAAGCAGTGCTTTGTACAAAACCTTGACTGATCCTGCGCTGGGTATTCCTTCTACTTCAACTGTAATTGACCCGCGGAGCTTTAATACCAACGGAACCAACACCAATGGCAATCCTGCAACCATCGAAACCAGTATCAATTCTCTATTTGGGCGGTTGGGATATTCCTACACCGAAAAATATTTTGTTGAATTTAATTTCAGGTATGATGGCTCTTCCAAGTTTGCAAAAGATAACCGTTGGGGGTTTTTTCCGTCAGTGGCAGCGGCATGGCGGCTTACGGAAGAGAGCTTCATGACCAACTTCAAAGACAAAATCGGGGATATAAAAATGAGAGCTTCGTATGGTATCCTGGGTAATCAGAATGTAAATGCTTATCAATACCAAACAACCTTTAGTAACTATACCAGTGCCTATGCCTTTAATAACAACGTAGTGCCGAGGGCAGGTTTTAATTTGGGCAATCCAGATTTGACCTGGGAAAAAGCGGCCACTTTCAACATTGGTTTTGATGCAACACTTCTGAAAAAGAAATTAGAATTTTCATTTGATTATTTCGATAAAACTACCAGTGATATTTTATATGCCAGGAAAGATGTGCCCCAGTTATTTGGCGCAGGATTTCCTGATTACAATGTTGCAAAAGTAAAAAATCGTGGCTGGGAAATGAAAGCTGCCTACAACGTTGCAGGACGATTGTTTAAACACAATTTTTCTGTAAACCTGGCTGATAACTTAAACGAACTCGTAGAACTTACTTCGGGCGCTACAGAAGTTTCCGAAAGAAAGGAAGAGTTTGAATTGTTGCGCAGGGTAGGCCAACCTATAACCGTTTATTACGGCTATAAAACAAATGGTTTCTTTCAAACTTTGGATGAAATTAACAAAGCTCCCAAGTTTGCAAACAGCACGGTTACAGCCGGCGATTTAAAATTTGTTGATAAAAACGGAGATGGTGTTATTAATGATGAAGACAAGTTTATTTTAGGCAATCCATTTCCCCGCTATACTTTTGGCGCCACTTACAATGTAACATACAAGGGCTTCGATGCAGGCTTCCTGATACAGGGAGTTGGTAAAAGATCTGCCATGATTCGGGGAGAACAGGTAGAACCATTTCATTTTGGTTACGGAGGCACTATGTACGAACATCAGACAGATTATTGGACACCCACCACTCCCAATGCAACATACCCACGGCTGGCAGAAGCGGGTTCACCATCTAACACCAACAACTACCGCACGGGCTCTGATCTTTATTTGTTTGATGCCTCTTATGTCAGGTTGAAAAATATACAATTGGGTTACAGCTTGCCGGAGTCTATTACCAGGAAGGCCAAAATTCAAAGCCTCCGCTTTTACTTTACAGCACAGAATATTTTTACTATTACCAAACTTAGTTTTATTGATCCGGAGATTACAGAATTTAACAACAATACCAGTTTCAATACAGGCGCAAATAGTGCGAGAGCCTATTTTCTTCCGGTATTTTACGGCGGCGGTATCAATATTACTTTTTAATGAACAAAAACTACTAATGATGCTTACAAAAAAATATTTAGTTATTGCAAGTGTAGTTCTGGTAATACTTCAGTGCAGTTGCAAAAAATTAGATTTGGCCCCTTCTGACCGGTTCACCGAACTAACTTTTTGGCAAAGCGGTGACAATGTAAACAACGCACTCAATAATGTCTACAGCGGTATCTACAGCAGTAGCAACGTCTTTTACAACGAAGCCATGAGCGATAATGCTTTTACAAAGCTTGGTGTAAATACAGGTGCCGATGCCATTGCAAGCGGAAACTTCACAGCTTCGCTACCACGCTTTCAAAGTGATTGGGCGTTTTATTATGCCGGTATAAAATCATGCAATATCTTTTTAGAAAATGTTGATAAAAATGAAACACTCAGTGCTGCCTTAAAAGGAAGAATGAAAGCTGAAGCGAGATTTGTGAGGGCCTGGCATCATTTTAATTTGATGAAATGGTGGGGCGATGTACCCTTACTAAAAAAAGACATTTCACCAGATGAAGCAAAAGTAGTTGCCCGTTCACCAAAAGCTGAGGTACTGGCATTTATTTTAACTGAGTTAGATGCAGCAGTTACCGCATTGCCCACAAAACAACAATATGCCTCAGGCGACAATGGGCGGATAACCAAAGCAGCAGCACTAGCCTTAAAAGCCAGGGTACTACTATATGAAGGGAATCGCATGGCCGAAGTGGCGACTGTTTGCGAACAACTTATGACTAGTCAAACGGCAAATGGAAGCTATAGCCTTGTAGCAGACTATAGCAGTTTATTCAGTGATAAAACAATCAATAAAAATAACTCCGAAAGTATTTTTTCATTGCAGCACGTACCCACTTTAAGAACCTGGGGAGAGTACATTGACTTTGCACCTATATCTGCCGGGGCAAGAACCAATAATCTTTCGCCCTCGCAAGAGTTGGTAAATGCTTACATCATGAAAAATGGTAAAGCTATCACAGATGCCGCAAGCGGGTACGATGAAACCAACCTGTCCCTCAATAGAGACCCTCGCCTTACCGCAACAATTGTATATGATAGGTATAATTGGATAAACCCAGATAACACTACACAAGTTATTTACATCAAACCTGGCTCCACTGCAGGTGGAGCTTCGAGTTCTAATGAGTACAGTACAGCAGGGCAGGGCACTTCTACAGGATATTATTGGAGAAAGTATTGGGATCCTAATTATATTGGTACCCTTCAAAATGGAACAAATATTCATTTGATTCGCTATGCAGAAGTATTGCTGATGTATGCGGAGGCAAAACAATCTCTTGGACAAATGACCGCTGATGTGTGGACCAAAACCATCAGGGTACTAAGAACAAGGGCTGGATTTACTGAAGCGGGCGCATTGGACTTTCCGGCCACGGCAAACATGGAAAGTATTGTACGTAATGAAAGAAGGGTTGAGTTGGCAATGGAAGGTT
>JAYTBG010000259.1:0-9477 GCA_043737055.1 Chitinophagaceae bacterium
CCTCCCAGCCCGTAGACGCTATTGCTGCTTTGGTTTGCACAGCCAGATTCCTAAACATGCGCCAATAGTAATCGTACACCCACACATTTTTTAAGATTACAATTCCGTGCTTTTGTAACAGGTACATACTCTCCGGCACCACCACTTCTTTTTTATGCTTTGTGGTTTGAGTTACCTGCTCCTGCCCCAGGCCGATATTTACCAGGTTGCGGTTCAGGTAGACAAAGCTTTTATTTGTTGTTTTTAAGAAACGGATGTAACCTTCAAAATCTACCAGCCATTTTAGGTTTTCATCATAGAATATTTCCTTGCTATTGCGTTGGAACACGGCACTTGGTGGCCCGATAAAATTTCTCATAAAAAGATTATAGGGATCTTTACCGAGCAAACGCTGATGATACCCACTACAGAATACAGGGTCCATTTTGCCGCTCTCCAGGTGCACATTGTAAAAAGCCGAAAAACAAAAATCTACGGTGGGGTTGCGTTGCAGGCAGTCATAATATTCCTGCAAAGCTTCGTCGCAGGAAAGCCAATCGTCATCATGTATGAGTTTAATGTATTCTCCCGTTGCCTGCTGCATAGCATAATTCCAGTTGGCAGGAGTTCCTTTTGCGGGTACATTTTTTAAGTAAGTAATGTTGAGCCTCGTTTTGTATTCTTCTGCAATTTCCCACACACTGTCATCGGGACTATCATCGCTTAGTATCACTTCAAAATCCTTAAATGTTTGCGTAGCTAATGCGCCAAGATTCCGGCTAAGGAAATCTGCATTCTTATAAGCAGGAATACATACCGATATTTTCATCTTGATAATACAGCCATGAACTGCGCTGCAAACTTATTGCAAAATACAGGGTGCCGTGGCATTTACTTATAGCATGGCTCAAATTTGTTTCGGCTAATACCTCTTGCTGTGCCCCATTACCTACCACGGTTTTTGGGTAAAATACCGTTAATTTGCTGCACAATATTCAAAACAGGATTTATGAAGATAGATTTCAAAAAATTACTGCCGCATATCATTGCTGGGCTGGTATTTTTAATAGTGGCGGTCGTGTTTTGTAAACCGGCTATCGAGGGCAAAGTAGTGTACCAGCACGATCTGCAGGGATGGAGAGGGATGGTGCAACAATCAGTAGAATTCAAAGAAACCTATGGCCATTATCCTTTGTGGACGAACAGCCTTTTTAGCGGCATGCCCGCATTTCAAATAGCGATGGATGCAACCCATTCTTTAAGCATGGGTCATTTAGAAAAAGTGATCAGCCTGGGGTTACCACAACCCATCAATTTTTTCTTTTTAGCATGCATATGCTTGTATTTTTTGTGCATTGTTTTACGAGTTAATCCATGGATCAGTATTCTGGCAGGGCTGGCCTACGCTTATTCGAGCTACGACCCGGTTATTATTATGGTAGGACACGTTACTAAGATGGCCTCTATGGCCTACGCCCCGGCAGTGCTCGGTGCATTGTTGTTAATTCTGCAAAAAAAATACTGGACCGGCACAGCCTTGCTGATTCTTTTTTCGTTTTTAATGATCTCTCAAAACCATGTGCAAATAGTGTATTATACTTTGCTGATTGCATTATCTATTGCCATTGTTTATGCTGTAAAAGCATTTAAAGAAAAAGAAAGCATCCACCTTTTCAAGTCCGGTGGTCTTGCCCTTGTAGCTGGTGTTATTGGCCTTGCGGCTGCAGCTATTACGCTGATGCCTACCGCAGAGTATGCCAAAGAAACCATGCGTGGTGGCAGATCGGAACTTACCGATAGCACAAATATTGGTAATAAAACCAAGGGCGGCCTTGATAAAGATTACGCCTTTAACTGGAGCTATGGAATTGATGAAACACTTACTTTTTTAGTGCCGGGCATTTATGGAGGAAGCAGTGGCGGCGAGTTGACAGAAAAATCTGCAGTGGCCAACACATTGTTGGAGCAAGGAATTCCGGAGGAAAATGCCATTCAAATTGCAAACCAACTTCCCACTTATTGGGGAGCGCAGCCCAACACTTCCGGCCCGGTTTATCTTGGTGCCATCATTTGCTTTTTATTTATTCTCGGTCTCGTTTACCTGGATACCTGGCATAAATGGTGGATCGTAGCCGTGACTGTTTTTGCCATCATCCTCGCATGGGGAAGCAACTTTAAGGCTCTCAACTATTTCTTATTCGATTACATGCCGGTGTACAATAAATTCAGGGCGCCAACAATGGCACTCGTTATTCCACAGCTTACCGCGGCTGTAATGGCAGCGCTGGTATTACAGAAATTCTTTTTCGGCGGTGATGCCAAAGAACTCCTGTTTAAAAAATTAAAATTATCGGTATACATCACCGCAGGGGTGCTTGCACTCACAACACTCTTGTATTTTAGTTTCAACTATAGCACCCAAAATGATTCCCGCATCAAAGAAAATTTTGCGAGCAATATGCTGCAAGGGCAGGCTGCCCCGACACCACAGCTGCAGGCGCAGGCCAATGAGTTTGGCCAGTCTGTAGTGCGTGCCCTGGCAGAAGATCGTAAAGGAATGTTTGGTGGCGACCTGTTGCGCAGCATCTTACTGATTGCAGCCGCCATAGTAGTGTTAGGCTTGTTTGCAAAAAATAAAATAAAAGCCAATGTAGCCGTAGCGATTCTGATTGCGCTGACGCTTATCGATCTTTTGCCTGTGGGTAAAAGATATCTCAACGAAACGAATTTTGTGGAAAAGGGAAATATTGAAGAGGAGTTTGCACCAACTGAGGCAGACAAAATGATTTTGCAGGACCCTGATCATAAAAATTTCAGGATCTACAATGCAGATGATCCTTACAACAATGCCAAGCCATCTTATCACCACAACTCTGTTGGCGGATACAACCCGGCAAAGTTGGCCATCTACCAGGACCTGATAGAGAGACAACTAAGCAAAGGCAACATGCGCATTTTTGACATGTTGAACACAAAGTATTTTGTGATGCAAGACCCGCAAACAGGTAAGCCAACAGCCCAGCAAAATCCAGGCGCCATGGGCAATTGTTGGTTGGTAAAAGCGGTGCAGTTTGTAAACAATGCAGATGAAGAAATGAAAGCGTTGGATAACTTCAACCCAAGAGACACGGCAGTTATTGATAAACGTTACCAGGCAAAAGTAAAAGGTACACCCCAGTTTGACTCTGCTGCAACGCTCACCCTTATTGAAAATATCAACGATACAGTGCGTTATAGTTACAACGCTGCGACGCCGCAGTTTGCCGTGTTTAGCGAAATATACTACGACAAAGGTTGGAATGCTTATGTAGATGGAAACAAAACAGATTATGTGAGGGTAAATTACGTACTGCGGGGCATGAGCTTGCCAGCGGGAAAGCACAACATAGAATTTCGCTTTGAACCGGCGTCTTACAAAAGGGGCAATACCATTGCCTTGTGGGCAACCATCCTGGGCTTTTTAGCACTGCTTGCTGCACTGGCTATGAATATTAAAAAGAAGAAAATAGTTTAAGCAAGAACTACATTATGCTAATAGGCAACGGAATGATTGCAAAGAGTTTCAATAAGTATGTTGCTGACCAGAATGTGCTGATTTTTGCATCCGGCGTTTCTAACTCTGGTAGCCAGCAACCAACAGACTATGAAAGGGAGGAATTGCTACTCCGGAAATCAGTTGAAGTACATCCAGAAAAAACGGTTGTTTATTTTAGTACCTGTAGTATTTATGATCCCTCCTTGCAGGCATCTATTTATGTGCAGCACAAGTTAAAAATGGAGCATATCCTCAAAGGCAGTGCTTCTTCCTACATCATTTTCAGGGTAAGCAACCCGGTAGGATTTACCGATAACCAGCATACGGTATTAAATTATTTTGTAAAGCATATTAAAGAACAGGAGGCTTTTACGGTTTGGCAAAACGCCGGCAGGAACCTTCTTGATATAGAACATGTTTTCCTGCTCTGCGATCACATCATTCAAAGTGGGGCACACAAGAATAGCATTGTAAATATTGCCAACCCCGAAAATTATCCGGTCACAGAGATCATAAAGGCCATTGAAAAACATTTCTGTGTGAAGGGTAATTACAGCCTTGCCCAAAAAGGCAACAGCCCACTGATAGACACTGCTGTGATACAACCGTTGTTCCACTTGCTAGGCATAAAATTTAACGATCATTACCTAGAAGCATTGCTCCAAAAATATTTTCCGCTATCATGACCTACCAGGCCGCCATCACAAAATTGAGATTTGAAAATATTGGGGTGGCTCCATTTGTTTGGTTGGGAAAACTTACTGGCTTGTTATTACCATTAAAAACCAGGCACAAGGCATTTTTATTTTTTCCCAATGCTGATATTGGCGGGGCACCCAGGGTAAACCTCGACATTACTGAGCTGTTGAAGTTGGACAACCCGATTATCATTTTCTCAAAAAAAGCACATAATAATTTATACAGAGAGCGCTACGAAAAAACAGGGGTGCAGATTTTAGACCTGCACCGTTACATAGACAATAAGCTTTTTCATTTTGTCAATTTCTTCTTTCGTGGTTTGCTGGCTGCGTGGATCAATCAACAAGACAACCCGGTGGTGTTTGGTGGCGAGAGTATTTTTTTCTATAAGATTATTCCTCATCTGAAAAAAGATATCCGATGTGTAGAACTCACGCATGTAGATGTTTGGACGCCCTATACGATTGGTTTTATTGATAGGATAAATGCCCGTGTGTTTAGCACCCGAAAAGGCATGCAAAAAGTAGAAGAGCAGTATAGAGAAAACAAATTGGGAGAACATTATTTCGAGCGCTTGTTCTTTGTAGACAATTCGGTTGACATCCCATCTCCAGTTACTTCAACTAACGCTCAATTAGAGGTGTTTTTTATTGGGCGTGGTGCCCCACAAAAAAGAATTCACCTTGTAGCTGCCATTGCTACAGCACTGCACGACAAACGGCTGCCGATCCATTTTAATTTTGTAGGCGATGTTGATAAAGTGATAGACCCAACCAAGCTTCCCTTTTGTAGTTTTTATGGTACTATAACAGAAGAAAGCGCCATGAAAGAAATTTACGAAAAAGCTGATGTGCTCTTACTTACTTCGGCCTTCGAAGGTCTACCAGTTGTAGTAATGCAAATAATGGCCTATGGCAAAATAGTGGTAAGCACTGCTGTAAGCGGAATACCTGATTATATTTTTCATAAGAAGAATGGAATACTTCTGGATGCTGTAGAAGAGCCGGAGATTATTGCGCAAGGCATAGCAGCACTTGAGTGGCTAATTTCCGGGCCATCGCAAAGAGTGGTACTCGGCGCTGAAGCCCGGAAAGATGCCACACGACTATTCGGCCGGGAGGCTTTCAACCAGCGATATAAAAATTTACTTTGTCTATAAACGGGCACTAACTACGGCATAAAACGGGGGTGTAGTGTTATAATAAATGCTTTTCGTCAATCATTCATCTACCCTATCTTTGCGCCACCAATTTTTCAATTTCAATTCAAAATATGTCAGTATTAGTTAATAAAGATTCTAAAGTAATTGTGCAGGGCTTCACCGGTACCGAGGGAAGTTTTCATGCCACGCAAATGATAGAATATGGCACTAACCTCGTTGGTGGTGTTACTCCCGGCAAAGGAGGTACCACGCATTTAGACAAGCCGGTATTTAATACCGTGAGCGATGCGGTAAAAGCAACGGGTGCCAATGTTAGCATCATCTTCGTGCCTCCGGCCTTTGCAGCCGATGCAATTTTGGAGGCCGCCGGAGCATCTGTAGCATTGGTTATTTGCATCACCGAAGGGATTCCCGTTGCGGATATGGTGAAGGTAAAAAGCTATTTAAAAAGTAGTACCACAAGGTTGATTGGACCAAACTGCCCGGGCGTAATTACTGCTGACGAATGCAAAGTTGGCATCATGCCTGGCTTTATTTTCAAGAAAGGACGCATAGGAATTGTTTCAAAATCTGGTACGCTTACTTACGAAGCTGCAGACCAGGTAGCTAAAGCGGGCCTTGGTATTTCTACTGCAATCGGCATTGGTGGAGATCCTATTATTGGGACTACTACTAAAGAAGCCATTGAGTTGTTTATGAATGACGATGATACGGATGCTATTGTCATGATCGGCGAAATTGGTGGTGGCATGGAAGCTGAAGCTGCAGAATACATTAAAAGTACCGGCAACAAAAAACCTGTGGTAGGCTTTATTGCAGGGCAAACAGCTCCTCCCGGCCGCCGTATGGGCCACGCCGGTGCTATCGTTGGTGGTGAAGATGATACAGCCGAAGCTAAAATGAAAATCATGGCAGCCTGCGGTATTCATGTGGTAGACAGCCCGGCAGATATTGGTAAAACAATGGCCGAGGTAATTAAGAAATAAAATTGTTTTGATGATATTGGAAATCCCTGGCAGTGGCCGGGGATTTTTTTGCGCCTACGCTAACCGCTGTCGGGGTTTGAAACCGCCGACAGGGTTGCTGCATTAAAAAAGGGCGAAGCCCACGCTCCCACCCTTCAAAGTATAGCCACTAAAAAAACTCATCGGTTTTGCTGAATACATTTCATCAGCTCATTTTTTGCTTGTGCGGTAAGACAGCGCATCAATAAATACGTTGAAATTGTCGTTTTCGGTTGTGAAGGATAACAGTATTTTGCCAGTTCGTTTTTGTTGTGCTCAAAAGCGAGCAGAGTTAACAAATCCTTCACCTGCTAATTGCCCAGGTAGCTGTCTGCAATGGTTGCTTAAGCAATAGTCATTTTACTATCGTTAACATCTTCAATCTATCTGCACTCTCAGCACATTTTTATTGTTGATGCTGATAGTAAACTTTTGAAGTAGTTAATATACCCTACAGATGCTGCTGAAATGTTGAATACGGCGAATGGCTTTTTCATAACGGGTTTTAGAACTGAGCAAATCTCTTAGCGGGCCTTGTGAGGGGTGGAATTATAACAGCGCAAGGAGGTAACACCAAAGTACTATAATTAAAAGTTAAAGAAATAAACAGCCCTAATTTGTGTAAAAAAAGCAGTGCATTCATCTTATGCATACCTGCTGTAACCAAGGCAGGTATCTTTGTAACTTGTATTATATAAAAAAGCTCTCTATGAACTATTTAAAAATAGTGGCCGCATTCCTAATTGTAAACCTTAATTTTTTAAAAGTGCAGGCACAACCTTCTAACGATTACAAACCGGAGTGGGCCAAAGTAGAACAACTGGAGAAAAAAGGCCTTACCCAGGATGCTTTAAAAGAGGTAGTCAAGATTTTTGAGGCATCCACTAAAGCCGGCAACGAGGCTCAAATCATAAAAGCGGGGATGTACCAAATGAAGTACCGCAATATGGTAGAAGAAGACAACAAGGAAAACAATATTTTTTACCTGGATACCCTCATTCAGCGCACCAATGTGCCTGCACGAAATATGTTGCAAAGTATGCAGGCAGAGCTTTTTCAAAGCTACCTGCAGCAGAACCGCTACAAACTATACAGTCGCACACAACTTACCTCAGAAGTAAGCAATGACATCAACACATGGAGCCTTGAAAAATTAAATGCTACTATCGCAGCGTTGTACAAAGCCTCTCTTCAAAATGAGACAGTACTTAAAGCAACGCCACTCAATGGGCTGGATGCTATCATTACCAAAGGCAACAACAGCAGGCACCTAAGGCCAACGTTCTACGATTTTTTGGCTCACCGGGCTTTAGATTATTTCATGAGTGAGGAAAACGATATTACGCAGCCATCCTATAAATTTATCATCAACGACGAAAAGGCATTTGCCCCGGTAGCAACTTTCATTCAAACAAAATTTACCAGCAGAGATACAAGCTCCCTTTATTACAATGCCATCATGATTTTGCAAAACCTCTTGCGTTTTCACAACCCTGATGCTAACAAAGATGCGTTGCTGGATGCCGATCTTAAAAGGCTTGCTTTTGTAAATGAGCATGGGGTTTTTAATGATAAGAGCAAATTGTACGAAGCCGCCTTGCTCAGCATAGAAAAAAACTATGCAGGTAATGCTAATGTTGCACAGGCTATGTACCTGCGTGCGCAGGAGTATATGCAGCGTGGCGGGAGTTATCACCCGGTGACGAATAAAGAAAACCAGTACGATATAAAAAAAGCAAAAGAAATCTGTGAGCTGGCCATCAAACAATATCCAAAATCAGCGGGAGTCATTGCCTGCCAGAACCTGCTCACCCAAATAACCCAGCCTTACCTTAACCTTGAAACGGAGAAAGTAAATGTGCCCGGCGAAGCCTTCCGCACTCTTGTACGTTACAAGAACAGCCCGGCAATTTACCTGCGTGTTATTAAAACAAGCAGGGAAGAATTACAAAAAATAGAAACAGCCGGTTATGAAAATAACTGGAGCGAAGTACTGAAACTTAAGAGCATTAAAAGCTGGTCTGTGAAATTGCCTGACGTGCAGGATTATCAACAGCATTCTGCAGAAATAAAAATAGATGCACTGCCTGCAGGCACCTACATCATCCTGGCGAGCTTGAAACCCGATTTTGGTATGAGCAACAACATCATCAGCAGGCAAACAACTTATGTAAGCAATATCAGTTACATATTCAACCATAAACAGGAATTGTATGTGCTGCATAGAAACAGCGGCCAACCCCTTGCAAATGCTACGGTGCAGCTATGGGAGCAGCAATACGATTATGCCACCCGGCGCAATACTTCTATTAAAAAAGAAAAATATACGACAGGTAAAAATGGGGATTTAGCGTTGGCTTTGCAAACAGACAGGCAACAACAATTTTTACAGATAAGCCATAACAAGGATACTTTATTTACCAACGACCCTTACTATAGCTACGCATACGACAGCTATCGCAGGCCCACGCAAAAGCGTAGCTTTTTATTTATGGATAGGGCAATTTATCGGCCGGGCCAGACGATTTTTTTTAAAGGCATAGTGGTGGATACTGATACAACAGGAAGAAAAAATAGCCTGGCCATTAACTACAGCAGCAATATTGAACTGTACGATGCCAACTACCAGAAAATAGCCACCCTGGCGGTTAAGACCAATACCTACGGCTCTTTTAACGGGAGCTTTCAATTGCCGGCCGGTATAATGAACGGCCAGTTCTTTATAAAGGATTCTGTGAACCAATCACAACAAATTTTTAGTGTAGAAGAATATAAAAGGCCGAAGTTTTTAACCGAAATAAAAAAGCCTGAAGGCACTTACCGCCTGAACGAATTGGTGACTGTTACCGGCAATGCAAAAGCTTATGCCGGCAATAATATCGATGCTGCGAAAGTTCGCTATCGGGTAGTGCGTAAAGTTCAGTACCCTATCTGGTGGGGCTGGGGTGGGTCACAAAAAATATGGCCACCCTATGGCCGTGGACCTGCCATGGAAATTGCCAATGGCGAGACAACCAGTGATGCCGACGGTAATTTTAAAATAAGCTTTAAAGCTATACCGGATGAAACCGCAGATAAAAAAGCGCAGCCCATTTTTT
>JAYTBG010000260.1:0-3928 GCA_043737055.1 Chitinophagaceae bacterium
CCAATACTATTGAAAGTCTTGAGACTAATCCTCAATTTCTTGAAAACTCCTATTCCTGCATTAACATTTAAAAAATTTTACAATCATTATTAAAAAAAATTTATGAAAAAAAAGATTTACGCAGCCCTTATGCTGTTTGCTATGATTTTAAACACTTTCCCTGTTTGGGCATCCAGCCATAGAGAAGCACCGTTGATTGCAGATGATCCTACAGCCGATAACACGGATGTTTATGCTTTTAAAAGTCCGGCAAATCCAAACAAAATCATTCTCATCGCCAACTACATTCCTTTTCAGCTACCCCAGGGTGGACCAAATTTTCATCATTTTAGTGAAAATGTACGGTATGAGATTCACGTAGATAATAATATCAATACCCAGGGTGATGATATCGTTTATCGCTTCACATTCAAGAGAATGAATGAAGATCCAACTACGTTTTTCAACATTCGTTTAGGCAAAGAAAACCTTAAAACGGTTTATCATTTAGAAAGAAGTCTCGATGGGGGAAGAACATTCGGAACAATTTTATTTAACGGAGTTGTTCCTCCGCCAAATGTTGGTGCACGTTCAATAAGTTCTCCGGTGGGGCTAAATGCAGCTGATTATGAAACCTTAATGAAAAGGGCAATTGGTACAACGAGTACTGGTGAAAAAGTTTTTGCCGGGCCTGTTGATGATCCATTCTTTGCAGACCTAGGTGGAATTTTTGATCTTGGTGATTCCCCCCGTCAAGGCCCTACCCGTCCGGAAGATGGGTTAAAGTGTCTGAATGTTTCTTCAATTGCATTAGAAATAGACGTTAGTACATTGCAAAAAGATCATAGAAATGTTAGCCAGGCCACCACCATACTCGATCCTAATTTTGTTATTGGTGTTTGGGCATCTGCAAGCCGTCAATCAATGAAGGTTTTAAACACAAATCCTGATAGTGAGCCATCTGAAACTAATAGTGGTCCCTGGGTGCAGGTTTCAAGATTGGGCATGCCATTAACTAATGAAGTTATTAACCCTATACGTGATAAGGATCTTTGGAACAGGTTAACTCCTTACCAGGACCTTGCAAGAATTAGCCGGTTTGGCAATTACTTTTACAATCCAGAATTGGCTTTATACATGGATGATGCACAATTTGGAGGTGCAGTACCTGCTTTTAGTCAATTAAGAATTCAAAAAAATTCTCTTCAGCAATTTGGTTTTGGAAATGGACAAAATGGTCTTTTCCCACTTAAAGGATCTCCAGCATTAAATGGTACAGCATTGAGCGAGGCTAACTTTGGAGCCCTGTTACTGCCTGGCCCTGGTAAGCCACGTTCAGTAGATCTTTACCCAATATTTAATACAGGTGTTCCTAACATGAGGCCTTACCAACTGGCAACAGGTAAAAATGGTGATCCTCTTGCAGAAGGTAAACCTTTTATTCATAATTTCCTTCCTAACGGTGGTGACATGCTTCGTTTAAATATGGCAGTACCTGCTACTCCTCGTAATGACCGTAATTTCAGTTCAGAAGGATTAGTTAGGGCAGCTACAATTGGCTTAACAGAAACAAGGTATAATACTACCAAAAAGTTAGAGTTTATTCCTAATATGGATGGATTCCCTAATGGAAGAAGATTAGAAGATGATGTAGTAAGAATTGAATTACAAGCAGTAAGTGGTATCGTACTAGCTGCAATCGGATTATGGTATGACGATTACAAAGCAGGAACCCCTAACCCTGTTACGGCAGATCTTGCTGATGTTTTAAGTTATACCACAAAAGTTGAAGCTAATGATACAGCATTTAAAACTGTTTTCCCATTTGTGCAAACACCATGGCCAGGTACACATAATTGTAATTGTTTGCCTCCACCAACGGCTAATAAAAGCAATGGAGCCGATAATTTTTCTCAACCAGTGGTGAGCAAAAATTTTGGTCCAATTTTAAGTGTTCCGGACGTGTTGATGCAAACTTCGCCAAATCCTTTTTTAAGCACTACTACCATACAATACCAGTTAAAAACAGCATCACAAGTTGCAATAGCAGTGTATGATTTGAATGGTAAGGAAATGAAAGTAGTAATGAATCAGAAAAGAGGACCAGGAACTTATACAGAACAATTTAATGGTAGCGGCCTGGCAGCAGGAACTTACTTTTTAAGAATGTCTCAAAATGGGGCAATTAAACAAACAATTAAAGTAGTAAAAAATTAATAACAACAAATAACAACAGGAGCTGCATTAAGGAATAATATTCCTTTTTAGGAATGCAGCTCCTTTTTTTTATACCTTAGAGATCCGTCATTTTAAGTACGCCCAAAAAAAGAATATGTTTTCAAACCTTTGATTTTATGATTCTTTAAAATAATTTTATTGTGCAGATATTAAAAAATTTAAAATGAAAAAGAAAGCCTGGAGCATTGGTCTTATCGCATTTTTTTGTTTAGCTGTAAGCTTTGTGGTTATTAAATATAAAAACAAACAACAGCTAAAGAAAGACACCGTTTACACGTTGCTACCTCGTAACGGAAATAGTAATAATCCAGAATGGCTGGCTATGAAAAATACTGCAGATAGCCTCATAGCCCGGATCAAAGCAATGCCTAAAGACACCAAAGCTGCCATTGCATTGACAAATACCTATATTATTGAAGCAAGAATAAGTGGGAATATAGCCTACTATGATAACGCTGCACTAAAAACTGTAGAAAGCATACTTACAACACAACCCGAAAACCCTGAAGCGTTGATGTTAAAATCCTTAATACAATTATCGCAACATCATTTTACCGAAGGCCTGCAGACTGCAACAATTGCAGTAAACTTAGTACCAAACAATGCCTTTGTTTATGGTCTATTGGTAGATGCCAATGTAGAACTGGGGGAATATAAAGCCGCAGTAGATGCTGCAGATAAAATGGTAACCATCAGACCGGATATGCGTTCGTACTCCCGCATTTCATATTTGCGTGAAATACATGGCGATTACCAGGGTGCTATAACTGCCATGAAACTTGCTGTTGCTGCCGGCGTTCCTGCAGAAGAAAATACTGAATGGTGCAGAACTCAATTGGGCAGGTTATATGAGCATATCGGTGATGTACCTAAGGCAGTATATCAATATCAATTGTCACTGGCGGCAAGGCCAGGCTATGTAAATGCATTATCAGGCCTGGGCAGAATAGCCCTATTTGAAAAAAAATACGACAGTGCCATTTACTTTAATAACCTGGCAGCGGGTTTAACTAATGATCTCGGTATAAAACAATCTCTTGCCAATGCTTACCTGCATGCGGGACAGATAGAAAAAGCTAAAGCAATAAGAACAGAAGCTATCAACGTAATGATTAAAAATGCAGAAAAAAGTAATGATGAATCAGGTGTAGGACATTATTCTGACAAGGAGTTGGCGTATGCATACATACATAATAATGATTTGGAGAAAGCACTGGAACATGCATTGGCAGAATACAATCGCAGGCCAAAAAATATTGATGTAAACGAAACTATGGCCTGGGTATATTATAAAAGAAATGAGATTGCGAAAGCCCTGCCTTTTTTGAAAGCTGCTATGTTAACAAATAGTAAGAAGCCCGAATTACTTAGTGTAGCAGGATTAATTTATATTAAATCCGGCAATATAGAAAAGGGCAATAAAATGCTTAAACTTGTCCTTGTAAACAATCCTGTAATGGTGGAGGATTTTATAAATGAAAGTACTGCAGTAATCCAAAAAAAATCTAATTGAAACCCGGTAATTTTTGCACAAAAAAAACCCTCCTTTATTTAGCTTTTTTTTTATTTATTTCCCAGGTAATTTTTGCCCATCCTATTAATTACATGCTGGAAAAGGCGCCTGCGGGTCATGTATTCTGGTTCTATTTTAAACTTGGTGTTAAGCATATAGTTCCTTACGGTTTAGATCATATTTTATTTGTAGCAGGTC
>JAYTBG010000261.1:0-20616 GCA_043737055.1 Chitinophagaceae bacterium
CTCTTCTTCCCGCACAACTGTTCGGGTTGCGGCAGCGACAATCTTCCGGAAACCAGTATGCTATGTTTGCGTTGCATTAGCAACTTACCCTATACCGGTTATGAGGCTTTGCCAAACAACCCCATTGAAGATATTTTTAGAGGACGGGCACCGATTCAACAGGCGGCCAGCACTTTCTATTTTTCAAAAGGCCACCTTGTTCAGCACCTCATTCACCAATTAAAATACAAGGGCGTACAAGAGGTAGGGCAATACCTTGGCGCCCTCATGGGCAATGCTTTACTACAAAGCGGCCGATTTTCTAGCATTGATTACCTGGTTCCTCTACCACTTTTTGCCGGGAAGGAGTTTAAACGGGGCTATAACCAAAGTACCATTATCTGCAATGGAATGTCTTCAACCATGCAAGTGCCCGTTCTCAATAATAATGTGGTGAGGCAGCTGTATACAGATACTCAAACAAAAAAACACCGGGCAGAAAGATGGGAAAATGTAGAAGGCAGTTTTGCTGTCAAAAATCCATCGATACTCACCGGTAAAAATATTTTGTTGGTAGATGATGTAATTACTACCGGCGCCACGCTGGAAGCCTGTGCTCAATGCGTTCAAAAAATAGCAGGGGTAAAGATAAGTCTGGCTACGCTCGCTACAGCCAGTAAATGACCCGCATCAGACTCCTGCACTCCGGCAAGCAGCCTTCGAAAAATTCCAAAGTGCTCTTCCGTGGTCCCATGCGACAGCCTAAGGGGCTTGTCACTTGAAGATGCCGGCCCAATTAAAATTTTCCGTCAGCTTAAAAAAAATTGTATAGAAAATTTGAGCTGTTATAGAAGAGTAGATAATAACCAAGATTAATATTGAATGCCACAAGGAGGATACTTCCACGTCACAAGTCTTTATGCATAAATGCACCTATGGCCTGTTCAGTTGACTGATCACTGTTTTGCAAGCTTTCTACGATCCGCTTCCTTTCGTCCTTATTTTTATTCTGGCTCAGCTTTTCCTTTGCCTGTATATCCTCTACTGCTATGGTAAACGGTACAATGGCGTTTAATAATTTAAGCTTCATCTCTTCCGGAAGCTTTTTCCACTGCGGCAAGTAATCTGCTTCGTAAACTGCAATCATTTTTTCAAGTTCTGCTATTCCGCCCGCATCATCTGTAATAACCGTTGCCATGCCATAGGTATGTATTGAAATATAATTCCAGGTAGGAACATTCAATTCACTATCGTAATGTTTTGGAGAAATATAAGCATGCGGTTCTGCATAAATTACCAGCACTTTGCTGTTTGTTAATTGCTTCCATTGGTTATTTGCTTTTGCAAAATGAGCCGATAGAACGATGCCGTTTTCTGTTTCTGTAATCACAAATGGAAGATGTGTGGCCGTGGGTAGATTGTTCTCTACCGTAACAATAGTGGCAAACGAGTAGGCTTTCATAAAGCCTACAATGCCGGGCCCGTCTTTCATTTTGTTATTGCTGGGTATGTACATAGTTGGGTCTGCAAAATGATGCATTTAGTCAGATCAAAATTACGCCCTCAAAAACAATTTGAGCAATGCTTATTACTTTAAGCTCCCTTTCGCCAACAATACTAAAGCTTAGGTTCGATAATTTTAGAAAGACGCTTCTCAAAATCGATGTTGCAAAAATGTAAAAAGCCAGCACGGTTTTCAATTGCCGATGTTTTAAGATTCATCAGTAAAAACGGTTAGAATATTTTGTAATATAAATCGCCTGGTTAAAATAACATCCTTTAGAAAAATGTTTATTGTAGATTTGTTTTGATGAAAAATCTGTTCTTAGTTGCGTTTGCCGGTTGCCTGTTGTTAAGCATGCTTCCTTCCTGCAAAAAAGATTCTTTCATTACCAGCCCTGGGGCCCGGCTGCGCATTAGCGCCGACTCTATAAAGTTTGACACCGTATTTACCAGCACTGGTTCTGTTACTCAATCTTTTAAAATAGTCAACGAAAACGATCAGCGATTAAGATTATCCAGCATCAAGCTGATGGGCGGCATGGGCTCACGTTTTAAACTAAATATCAATGGTACTGCCGGCCCGCAACTTAGCGATTTAGAAATAGCGGCAAACGATAGTATTTATGTTTTCGTTTCTGTTACTATCAATCCATCCGTAGCAAACCTTCCTTTTATTATTAGCGATAGTATCTCCGTGCAATACAACGGCAACCAGCGCTGGGTACAACTGGAGGCCTACGGCCAAAATGCAAATTTTTTAAGAGACGAGATCCTCCTCAGCAATACTACATGGACCACCAATCTGCCATTCGTTATTTTGGGCTCTCTATTGGTAGCCGCGGATGTAACCCTTACCATTAACCCTGGCGTAAAAATATATGCTCATGCAGATGCACCCTTTGTAGTTGACGGAACCCTGATAGCAAATGGAACAGTAAGTAACAAAGTAATGTTTACGGGGGATCGGTTAGATGAACCTTACCGGAATTTTCCTGCAAGTTGGCCGGGCATCTTTTTCCGCAGGAGCAGTAAAAATAATATCCTTCAGTTTACTGAGATTAAAAATGCATACCAGGCACTGGTAGTGCTCGAGCCCGCAAGCAACGCCAGCCCCAAACTAGAACTTAGACAATGTATTATTGACAACGCCTTCAACGCCGGCATTTTTGGTAGCAACAGCAGTGTGCGGGCAAGTAACGTTTTAGTAAGTAATTGTGCCAATAATATTTTTATAGAAAAAGGAGGCAACTACTCTTTTACACATTGTACTGTTGCCTCGTACTCAAACAACTTCTTGCTCCACAAAACACCAGTATTATCCCTGGCCAACTTTGCACCCAGTTCCGGCAACCCCGTTACACAAAACCTACAAGCCATTTTTACCAACAGTATTTTTTGGGGCGATAACGGCTTTGTAGAAAACGAGATCGTAGTGAACAAACAAGGCAGCACCATTTTCGATGTGCAATTTTTAAACTGCCTTTACCGGGCAAATGTAGATCCGCCAAATGCCACGATCGTAGCTTCCATAAAAAATATAGACCCCATATTTGACAGCATAGATGTAACCGCACCCATCTATAATTTTCGGCATAACGGTACGGCACTTGCACCTGGTATCAACAAAGGATTGTCAACATCCACCTCGGTAGACCTCGATAATAAGCCTCGACCAGTAGGATTACCAGACCTTGGTTGTTACGAGAAACAATAGGGCCTTGCCACGTATTTGGTTATTTTTACAAGCAAACAAAAAGGATTTTAAACCGTTATTAAAATAAAACTTATGAAAAAATATTGTGCAATAGCTATTATGATGATGGGTTGCGTAAGTCAGTCTAAACAAAGCACCAGCCAGGGAATGGCTGTTACAGCTGCAGAAACTCCAGTGCAAACTTCTAAAACTATTTATGGCTTTAAAGTAGCCGGGCTGGAAAATGGTACTATAGATTTTGCCTCATTCAAAGGAAAAAAAATACTCATTGTAAACACAGCCTCAGAGTGCGGTTACACCCCACAATACAAAGAGTTGCAGGAGTTGTCAGAAAAATTTAAAGACAGGTTGGTGATTGTTGGTTTTCCTGCCAACAACTTCGGAGGGCAGGAGCCTGGCACAGCCACAGAAATTAAAACGTTTTGCGAAAAGAACTATGGGGTTACTTTCCCCATGGCAGCCAAAGTATCTGTGAAAGGCGATGACATGGCCCCGATTTATCAATGGCTTACCAGCAAAACCGAAAATGGTGTACTGGATGCAACCATTGGCTGGAATTTTAATAAATTTCTTGTAGACGAGAATGGCAAAATGGTAGCCTATTTTCCTAGTAAGGTCACCCCGCTGAGCGATGAAATTGTGAGCAAACTATAGACGCTGTAAATTGTTTTAAAAGCCGCCAAAGATTTTGGCGGCTTTTTTATTATACTTTGCAGCTATGTTATTTTCGGAAGTAATTGGGCAAAAGGCAACAAAAGAACAGCTTGTGCACATGGTGCAGCACAACCGCCTGAGCCATGCGTTGCTTTTTTTGGGAAAAGAGGGTACCGGCGCCTTGTCTCTTGCGTTTGCCATGGCACAATACATGGTTTGCGAACGGGTTAATAGCAACGGTGGCATGGATAAAGGAAAATTGATAAATGACAAAGCTTCGCCTTCTGCAGAAACTTCTCTTTTTACACCTAGCTTATTTGGCGAAGCAGACCCACCAGCAGACACCCAACCAGGATTCAACAACCAGCATCTAGCATCTAGCAACCAGCATCCAGGATCCGGCAACAACTCTAAAGATTCTTGCGGCAAATGCCCCTCCTGCCAAAAAGCTGCCCGACTCATTCACCCGGATATTCATTTTTCTTACCCTGTTATTCCAAAAAAAACAGGCGAGCAACCGATCAGTGCAGATTATATAACGGAGTGGCGAGATTTTATTTTAAAAAATCCTTACGCCAATGCCTACGATTGGCTACAATTTATAGAAGCAGAAAATAAACAAGGAAACATAACTTCCCGTGAGTGCGGGGAGATTATAAGAAAATTAAATTTAAAAAGTTTTGAGGCTGGTTACAAGATCCTCATCATGTGGATGCCCGAGCTCCTGGGGAAGGAAGGCAACAAACTGTTGAAATTAATTGAAGAGCCGCCAGCGGGCACCCTTTTTATATTGGTGGCAGAAAACGATGCCCTTATTTTGCCAACAATCCTTAGCCGAACCCAGCTCATCAAACTCCCGCCATTGCACAGCCGGGATATAGAAGCCACGCTGGGGTTACAAGAGGGCGTGCCTGTAAAAAGAGCAGAGCAAATTGCAGCCGTGAGCGACGGCAACTATCACGAAGCTCTTCAGCAACTGGCCCATAGCGACGAAGACTGGGAACTACTCCTGCGAGACTGGCTAAATAGCATTCTTAAAACCGGGCCTGTAGTACAGGTAAAATGGATAGAAGAAATCAGTAAGACCGGCCGGGAAAAACAAAAGCAATTTTTGATGTACTTCATCCACATCTTGCAAATTGCACTCACGCTGCAAATGAAAGCAGGAAATAGTGGGGAGCAGGGAAGCATGCACGACTTTGCCCGGAAGTTTAACAAACTTTGTGCTTTAGAGCAGCAGCAGGCAATCATACAGGAACTAGACCAGGCCATCTATTATATAGAACGAAATGCTAATGCAAAAATGCTGTTTCATGCCCTAACCATTAAGTTGTACCACATAATTAGCAACAAATCAGTAATTTTGATACAATAAGGAGACGGTTTTGAAATGGATTTTGCCCGAAGTAACAGGTTTTTTGCCAAAGCTTTTTTAGAGCAATCCCCAGCGTCGTTGTCCCGATAGCTATCGGGACTCACTTGTACGGCATAGCATTTATCAACATGCTCGCATGGTAATCATTATTTTTATTGCCTTTCGGCAATGCCCGGCGGTAAATGTACAAGAGAGTTAAAATGTATAAGAGCCTGCCTGGCGGTAGGCAGGTGCGACGCTACCGAAGTTGAGCAAAGGAGCAATGTTGGGTAACCAAAAATTTCCTTTGCAAAACCTTTCTTTAGGGACCCCGGCAGACAATGGCTGCTATGCTCCCAAATAACATTTATTTACTTCCCGATAACAATCGGGATAAAAATTAAGATATGGGTTGTGGAAGTTGCGGAACCGCCAAAGACAGCGCTCCCGGTGGTTGTCAGAGCCATGGACATTGTTCCAGTGGCGGTTGCAATAGAATGAATGTACACGATTGGCTGGCCAATCTTCCTTTTGCTGATCCTGAAAGCAGTTGCCGCATTGTAGAAGTAAGCTTCAACAACGGAAGCCGCAAAGATTACTTTAAAAATACCTCCCTGCAGTATTACGAAAAAGGCGAAATGATCGCCCTCGAGGGCGTGAATGGTTTCGATGTAGGTATGGTGAATCTTACGGGCGAGCTAGTTAGACTGCAGCTAAAAAAGCACAAAATAGATGAGAAAAGCCCTGATATTAAAAAGGTTCTTCGCCGTGCCACCGATATGGACCTTGCCAAAATGAAGGAGAATAAAGAACGGGAAGCACAGGTGCTCATTCGCAGCCGTGCTATGGCCCGCCAGCTAAAACTGGATTTGAAAATGGCCGAGGTAGAAGTGCAGGCCGATGGCCGCAAAGCCACTTTTTTTTACATTGCTGATGATCGTGTAGATTTTAGAGAACTGATAAAATTATACGCCGGCGAGTTTAAAGTAAAGGTAGAAATGCGCCAGATAGGTGCCCGCCAAGAAGCCGGTAAAGTTGGTGGCATTGGAAGTTGCGGTCGGGAACTGTGCTGCAGTACCTGGCTCACCGATTTTAAAAGTGTAAATACCAATGCAGCCCGTTACCAGAATTTGAGCATCAACCAAACAAAACTCAGTGGCCAGTGCGGCAGGCTTAAATGCTGCCTCAACTACGAGCTGGATACTTACATGGATGCACTGCAGTTTTTTCCGACAGATGCAGATATGTTGGAGACAGCCAAAGGCAGAGCTTTCCTGGTAAAGAAAGATATTTTCCGCAATTTGATGTGGTACACCATGGCCGATAGCAACAAACAATACCCGTTGGCCATTGATACCGTAAAAAAAATCAAGCTACAAAACAGGGAAGGTATAAAGCCAGAGGTGTTGGAAACGGCCGAAGTAGTAACCGGCAAACCAAAAGAAGTAGAACCAGAATATGCAGATATTGTAGGCCAGATAAGCTTGAAAAGCCTGGAGAAAACTACCCGCAAACGCAGGGATAAAGAACGCAGCCAGGAACAAAGCGGCAGACCGCAACAGCAAAGAGGCGGGCAACAACAACGTGGGGGTCAGCCTCAGGGCCGTTCATCTAACGAACCCTGGGAACCGAGGGAACAGCGTGGACCGAACCAACAAAATCGTGGACCGCAACAACGTAACCAACAACAAAGTGCACCGCAACAGCGTGGGCCACAGCAACAAGGACCAAAACAGGGACCACAACAGGAAGGGCCACAGCAGGGACAACAAGGAAATCGCCCACAACAAAATCGTGGACCTAGACCTAACCGCCCCGATGCTGGTCCTCATCCTCCTCAACAAGGTGGTTCACAACCCGGCGGCGGGCAGGGCAGGCCACAGCGTGGACCGCAGCAAAACCGTGGACCGAGACCAAACAAACCGGACGGACCGCCGAAAACAGAGGAATAAAATACCAAACGAAAGATTTGGATATAATACGCTTAGCGATGTCGATTTCAGTTACTAACCTTTCCAAACATTACGGGGCACAAAAGGCGGTGAACAATATTTCCTTTACCATCAATAAAGGGGAAATCGTAGGTTTCCTTGGGCCAAATGGTGCGGGCAAAAGCACGACCATGAAAATGATTACGGGTTACCTTGCTGCAGATGCTGGTGAGATAACAGTGTGTGACCTGCGTGCAAATGAAAGCAATACAGAAACAAAAAAGAAAATCGGATACCTGCCCGAAGCCAACCCCCTGTACATGGATATGTATGTACGGGAATACCTGGCATTTATTGCTGGCGTCCATCAGATAGAGAATTCCAGAAAGAAAATAGGAGAAGTTATTGTAACCGTGGGCCTCTCTCCCGAGGCTCACAAAAAGATAGGTCAACTAAGCAAGGGTTACAAACAACGGGTAGGCCTAGCCGCAGCATTAGTGCACGACCCCGAAGTACTCATATTAGATGAACCTACCAGTGGGCTAGATCCCAATCAAATAGTAGAAATCAGGCAGGTTATAAAAGCGCTCGCACAGGCAAAAACGGTTTTGTTTTCTTCTCATATCATGCAGGAAGTGGAAGCCATTTGTGACCGGGTAATCATTATTAACAAAGGAAATATTGTGGCAGATGACCAACTGAGTAACCTTCAAAAACTGGGTGACAATACTCAGCAGGTGAGTGTTATTTTTAAAGAAAACATCGATAGAATTTGGATAGAAAGCCTCGCCGAAGTTACCCATGTAGTTAGCCAACAGGGCCAACAGTTTACACTTGAATGCGCCAATGCGGAAATTTTGAAAAAACAACTTTTGCAACTCTGTATAGAAAAGAATCTGGACATTATTTCTCTGCGAAGCGAAGAGCAAAGCCTCGAAAATGTTTTTAGGCAACTCACAAACTAATCTCAACCACCGCATTTTTTCTTCACAGCTTATAAAATATTCCCCAGATTATCCAGCTTAAGTAACCAATAGTCATTTAACCCACGGTTAGTGCCAATTACAGTTCCATTTGCTGAACTCGAGGTATATCCTGAGATGATGTAGTTACCGTCTGCGGTTTGTTGTATATCAGATGCAAAATCAGGTTGATTGCCCCCATACAACTTTTGCCAAACAATAACACCGGTAGAATTAAGTTTTACCACCCAAATATCTTCAGCCCCATAGCTGGCTTGGGAAACATCACCCGAGGCAGAGGACGTAGTAGTACCTGCTACAATATAGCCGCCGTCGGCCGTTGGCCGCACCGAGCAAGCAGCGTCATCTCCCGGCCCTCCCAATAATTTATTCCAGGTTACATTGCCAGTGCTGGTTAGCTTAACAATCAGGTAGTCATTGAGGCCTTTGTTTGTTCCTGTAATATTTCCGCTCGCACTTGCTGATGATTTTCCTGCTACGATATACCCGCCATCCGGAGTTTGACGTATAGACGTTGGAAGCTCGTCAGGGTTTTCTAAACCGCCGACTAACCTGTTCCAAACTGGATTGCCAGAAGAATTCAATTTGATTATCCAGTAATCAAATATGCCGGTAACCGTACCAGAAACATTTCCATTAGCAGAGGAAGTAGAATAACCGGAAGCCACATACCCACCGTCGCTGGTTTGAATAATGTCTGATAATTGTTCTTCCCCAGACCCACCTAAAAGTCTGTTCCAAACTATGCTGCCCGTGTCGTTAAGTTTAACTACCCAATAATCGTTCAATCCCCGTAAAACCCCGGTAACATCCATGCTGGCTGAAGAGTAGGAATATCCGCCCAATATATATCCGCCATCCGTGGTTTGTTGAATGGCTCCTGCAAAGTCATCCATATTTCCGCCAATGACAACATTCCAAACGGGAGTTCCGGCAGCATTTAATTTCACAACCCAGCAATCCAGCCCACCCCTACTGGTATCTGTAACGTCCCCATTGCGGGAGGAACCTGTGGTGGCGCAGAATATAAAGCCACCGTCGGCTGTCTGCTTTATTTGTTTAAACTCGTCGAAATTGTTTCCACCCAATAACCTGTTCCAGCTAACGCTGCCACTGGCATCTAACTTTAATATCCAACAATCCAGTCCACCATTGCTGGTGTCGGTTACATCGCCATTTAAAGATGACTCAGATACGCCACCAAGTATAAATCCTCCATCGGATGTTTGTTGAATATAGCCAGAGCGATCATCCTGGTTTCCACCGAGCAAACTTTTGCCCAAAACCGAAGAGGGCAAAGAAGTACAGAAGTTTATCCAATTAGACCCATTATACATTTCTATACAATTCGTTATGGTATTGTAGATGACTAGTCCTGCTGCTTTGTTGCTAATGCCATTGCGCTGGGTAGTGGTCATACGAGGGGGCAGAAATCCTTGGGTACTGCTGCTAAGATCCAGTATAGCAGACGAGTTGGGAGTGGGCGTACCGATACCAATACTTTGTGCTTGTAACGTATAAAGACCAATAACGGTAAGGGTAAGGAGGGTAAAAATTATTTTCATAAATTTTATTTTGGCGTGAGGCTGCTAGCCCCGGTAAAACTATACAAATTTAGAACCATGTTCTATAGTCAATATATTATATTTAATAAACAGCGGGATATTATACTAAAATGTTTTGTTGAATGCATTAGTTTTGAACAATTCTTAAAATTAAACCAAGTTTATGAGCTACATAGCCTCTATTAATGCACGGCAAATTCTTGACAGTCGGGGTAATCCAACCATTGAAGTAGATGTTTTAACGGAAAACGAAAGTCTTGGGCGTGCTGCAGTGCCAAGTGGAGCAAGCACCGGTATTCACGAAGCCGTAGAGTTGAGAGATAACAATAAGAAATTATACGGCGGAAAATCTGTTTTGAAAGCGGTGAAAAATGTAAATACCATTTTAGCCGATGCCTTACTTGGATGGGATGTAGCAGATCAGACAGGTATCGATCAACTCATGATTGACCTGGATGGTACCGAAAATAAGGGCAAACTTGGGGCGAATGCATTACTAGCGATTAGCTTGGCAGTAGCCAAAGCGGCTGCACTAGAGGCTAATCTGCCTTTGTACCGATACATCGGCGGAACGAATGCTAAAATTTTGCCGATCCCCATGATGAATATTTTAAATGGTGGATCGCATGCTGATAACAAAATTGATTTCCAGGAATTTATGGTTATGCCGGTAGGGGCAAGATCTTTCAGCGAAGGACTTCAGTGGGGAGTAGAAATTTTTCATGCTCTAAAATCGGTGCTTAAGAAAAAAGGTTACAGCACCAATGTGGGCGATGAAGGTGGTTTTGCACCCAACATCCAAAGCAACGAAGAAGCAATTGAAACAGTGATGCTGGCAATCAGCGCTGCAGGTTTTAAAGCAGGCTCACAAATTGGTATCGCTCTTGACCCTGCCGTGAGCGAAATGTATGATAAAGCCAAAAAGGTTTACCACTTTCATAAAAGCGACGGAAAAAAACTTAGTTCAGAAAAAATGGTTGAGTACTGGGCAAATTGGGTGAAGCAATATCCCATTATCTCTATCGAAGATGGTATGGCAGAAGATGACTGGAAAGGATGGAAACTGATGACGGAAACCATGGGCAGTAAAATACAACTTGTGGGCGACGATCTTTTTGTAACCAACGTTAAACGATTAGAAAGAGGCATCAACGAAAATATAGCCAATGCGCTACTCGTAAAAGTAAACCAGATTGGTACGCTTACAGAAACTATCAATGCAGTGAGTATGGCTCAGCAGGCTGGCTACAATACTATCATGAGTCACAGAAGTGGCGAAACGGAGGACAGCACGATTGCTGACCTTGCAGTGGCGTTAAATTGTGGCCAGATCAAAACCGGGTCTGCGAGCCGCAGCGATCGGGTTGCGAAATACAATCAGCTTATTAGAATTGAAGAGATACTGGCAGACAGCGGCCAATTCCCTGCGGGCAAAATTAAATTTGGCAGGTAATTAAGCTATTTTTTTTAGAGGGCATGCTTACAAAGCATGCCCTCCTATGTTTTCACTTCTCAGCAAATTTAAGCACTGACTTTTTCGCAAAGTATTGCTTAAATTGTAACAACTTTAGTCAGTATGAGTAGCCTTAATTCTATCCTTTCTGTTTTAAAAAGCAAGTACTTTATTGCTTCAATGTTATTTGTGGTATGGATGTTGTTTTTCGATCCTAAAGATTGGGGACTTATTTACGACAGAAGAAGCAAACTGGCGGATCTGGAAGAAAGCGAGAAAGTGTTGGAAGAACGCATAAAAACTACGGTGGTAGAATTAGATCTTTTAAAAACAAATGCCCAGACGATAGAACAATACGCCAGGGAGAAATATTTTATGAAAAAGGAAAATGAAGATCTCTACATAGTAAATTCCGAAGAATAAGTGTAAAAATTGCAGGGTTGAACAATATTATGTTTCAAGGGGCGTTTATATAACCGGACAAATGATATTAATTTCTTAACACGCTTAAACAAGCTTATGTACAATTTTACGATGGAAGATCTTCTTCAGTTTATTTATAAAGAAACCTCCCCTGAAAAGACGGCCGAGATTACTTCCGCTCTTGCTACAGACTGGAGCTTGAGGGAAAAGATGAATATCCTCTTGGGAGGCCATAAAGAACTGAATACAATCAAACTGATGTCACCACGGAATGAATCATTAGAAAATATTTTTAGCTACGCTGAGAAATCTGTTTCAGAGCTTTCTGAAAATGCATAATTACTGTAGATTTTAAAGAAATTTGCCCTGGTTAATAACCAGGGTTTTTTATGACAAAAAGAGAGCGTTACAATTTTGTAATAGAGTATTTCCTGGCCAATGCGCCTAATGCTGAAACCGAACTAATCTACGATAATCCATTTCAACTTTTGGTAGCCGTGATTTTATCTGCCCAATGCACAGATAAACGGATCAACGCCACCACCCCAGCGTTATTTCAACACTTTCCGGATGCACTAAGCCTGAGCCTGGCCAGCACAGAGGAGGTATTTGCGTTAATAAAAAGTGTTTCTTATCCCAATAACAAAAGCAAACACCTTGTGGGCATGGCCAGGATGATTGTGGCAGATTACGAAAGCGTGGTGCCCATGCAAGTTGATGAACTGGTGAAATTGCCTGGGGTTGGAAGAAAAACTGCTAATGTCATCACCAGTGTAATAGATGAGCAGCCAAACATGGCCGTTGATACGCATGTTTTTAGAGTCAGTGCTAGGGTTGGGCTCACCTCGGGCGCTAAAACTCCCCATGCTGCAGAGAGGCAGCTCATTAAAAACCTGCCTGCCCATTATGTGCACAAAGCCCACCACTGGCTAATTCTACACGGCCGATATATTTGTGTGGCCCGTAGCCCTAGGTGTATGCAATGTGGCATCAGCCACGTATGTAAATTTTTTAACAATCAACTTGCCCGCAAACTAAAAGCTGGCAAATAATCGTTTTCTTTGTATAAATTTATCAGCATACCACGAAAACTTACCAAAACATGTTGAAAGGAATTATGAAAACTGCTTGTGTAACTACGCTGGTATTACTATTTAGCGTTTGTAAACAAGCTTCTGCCCAATATTTCTACGACGAAAAATACTACAACAATTCACTTATTTATGAACTAGGCGGGTCTATTGGTGCGATGAACAGCCTCACAGATATTGGTGGCAAAAAAGGTTTTGGAGGAAAGTATTTCAAAGACCTCAATCCGGGAAATACTAATGTTGTGGCAGGTATCTATTTTGGTGCATTGTATAAAGACATGGTAGGCCTTCGCCTTGAAGCCAATTTTGGTAAAGTATCTGCCCACGACAGCGTATTATCTAATGTTCCTATGAAGGATATAGCCCGTGCACGCTATAACAGAAATTTGAGTTTTAGGAGTAACATCACCGAAATATCTTTAATAGCAGAATTGTATCCTTTATACGCATTTGTAGATTGGACTATGTATGAGAGAAGTGCTCCACGATTTTCTCCGTACATAATGGCTGGTGTGGGCTATTTTAAATTCAACCCGCAGGCAAATCTTAACGGTAGGTGGGTAAACCTTCAGCCGTTGAGTACAGAAGGACAAGGTTTTCAAGAATACCCAGACAGACAACCATACAAATTAAATGGCTTCTCTATACCTGTTGGTGCCGGTGTAAAATACGAGTTGTCGCCCATGGTTAATCTTCGGGTGGAGTTTCTCTACAGGCCTACCAATACAGACTATATTGATGATGTAAGTACAACTTACATAGATAAAGAAAATGATTTTTTGAACAATGGATTTACCGGAGCCCGCTTTAATAATGCTTACGCTCTTACTGACAGGCAGCGGGGCGAATACTTACCGCAAACTTTGCCAGGTAAAAAACGGGGCAATCCGGAAGACAACGACAATTTTTTTAGTGTGAACCTTAAATTCGGTCTGATGCTAGGCCGGGAGAGAAGATAAATTAACTGATACAAACTTGTTAGTTTGTATCAGTTAATCTGCTATTTCTTGCTTTACGAATTCTATTAATTCCCCCTTCGTAATGGCTACGCCCATAATTTTGTTGTATCCTTTTGCATCTACAAGGTATTGATCCCTGATGATCTTCACTAACTGGCCATTATTGATTTCCGGCACAATTACTTTGTCAAAACTCTTTATGATGTCTCCCAGATTGTCGGGGAACGGGCGGATGTAACGCAAGTGAGCATGAGAGACTGCTATTCCTTGCGCTTGCAGTTCTATACAAGCACTTTTGATGGCACCATAGGTACTACCCCACCCGATAATCAACATCTTACCTTTGTCTTCCCCACTATCCAGCTTTTGTTTTGGAATAAACTGGGCAATCTTGTCTACTTTTTCCTGACGTATTTTCACCATCAACTGATGGTTGTCCGAATCATAGCTAATATTGCCTGTAATGTTTTGTTTTTCCAGGCCACCTATGCGGTGCTCTAAAGCAGGTGTGCCGGGCACCACCCAGGGCCTCACCAGTTTTGCATCCCGCAGATAAGGTTGAAATTTATCTTCGCCATGGCCCAATTCTTTTTTGAAACTCACTTCTATCGCTGGCAGATCGGCAGACACAGGAAACTTCCAGGGTTCTGCACCGTTAGCGATATAGCCATCACTCAATAAAATTACCGGCGTCATGTGTTGAATGGAAATTCGTACTGCTTCGTAAGCTGCCTCGAAACAATCGCTAGGTGTACTTGCTGAAATGATAGGCATCGGGCATTCTCCATTGCGACCATAATAAGCCTGCATCAAATCGCTCTGCTCAGTTTTTGTTGGTAGGCCGGTACTTGGGCCACCTCTCTGGATGTTGCATATTACAAGCGGAATTTCTAACATCACTGCCAAGCCCATTGCCTCTGCCTTGAGTGCCATGCCTGGCCCACTGGTAGTAGTCAGGCCGAGGGACCCGCCATAACTAGCACCAATAGCTGAAGTAATTGCAGCAATTTCATCTTCTGCCTGGAAAGTTTTTACACCAAAAGATTTATACTTGCTTAACTCATGCAAAATATCGGAAGCCGGAGTAATAGGATAAGACCCGAGAAATAGAGGTACGCCACTTTTTTGTGAGGCCGCTATCAACCCATAAGATAAAGCCTGGTTACCCATAATGGACCGGTAAGTGCCACCATCCATTTTAGCCTTTTCTACAGTATATCTATGTGTGAACGTTTCGGTGGTGTCTCCAAAATTATATCCACTCCTTAGTGCTTTAAGATTACTCTCCAGTATTTCTGGCTTCTTCCCAAATTTTTCTGTAAGAAAAGTGATGGTATTGTCAAGGCTCCGATTGTACATCCAATATAAAAAACCAAGAACGAACATATTTTTCGCCCTGTCTTTTTCTTTAGTTCCCATGCTGATGTCCTTCAATGCCTCACGGGTCATTTTAGTAACATCCATTTTGATGAGCTCGAATCCTTCAAGGCTGTTATCCTCCAGCGGATTCACACCATCAGGGTAGTTAGCAAGGCGTAGGTTTCGGGTGTCGAAACCATCTGTATTAGCAATTATTTTTCCGCCCTTCTTCAGGCCTTTTACATTTACTTTTAATGCAGCAGCATTCATAGCCACCAACACATCACACTCATCGCCTGGCGTAAAAATGCGGTCGCTACTAAACCTTAGTTGAAAGCCACTCACTCCCGGCAAAGTACCTATGGGTGCACGTATCTCAGCCGGAAAATCTGGGAACGTTGCCAGGTCAAGCCCTAGCATAGCGGAGTTATTGGTAAACTGGCTTCCTGTTAATTGCATCCCATCTCCACTGTCGCCGGCGAATTTTATCACCACCTCACTTAAAACTTCTTGATTTGCTTGCATGGCATTTTGATTGTTGAAGATCACAAAGTTAGTAATAGTGAAGTGAAATATAACCGATGCAGAAAGGCACGGCCCACGGGGAACTTAGATTGGATGCAAAGCCCTGTAGGCAACATTTCGTATGGGTTTTACTCAGCCAGGTCCGCATAAATGAGCACAGGAAAGCTTAAAATAAAGCATGACTATTTTGCCATTATTCTATTAGGTTTGCGACAAACTAATTTAAATGCTCGATCTTATTGAATTTCTGGACCCGGTACCCTTACACGAATTAAACGATGACGAAGGTTATACCGACGGGCAACTAGCCAAGCACATCAACATTTTTACCGAAGAACTTCCTGATATTGAACAAGCAGATATTGTGTTATTGGGTATTACAGAGTGCAGGGGCAACGGATACTTTGAAACAGACAACAATGCAGCAAATATTATTCGCAAGCATCTTTACAGACTGCATTATTGGCACACAGATGTTCACATTGCAGATATGGGAAATGTAAAAAAAGGAGCATCTATAAAAGATAGTTATGCTGCTATTAAAACTATCCTGGCGGAGCTGCTACGACTCAACAAAACAGTCCTCCTCCTAGGTGGCTCTCATGACGTAACGTTGGCGCAATACTATGCATACATAGAATTGGGGATGCAAATAGAAGCAACCTGTGTGGATGCGCACATAGACCTGCACAGCGAAAGCCCCCTGAGAAGCGAAAATTTTTTGATGGAGATGCTCACCGGGGAGCCCAATATGATAAGGCACTACAATCATATTGCGTTTCAAAGTTATTTTGTTCACCCCCGCATGTTGGAAACCATAGATAAGTTGCGTTTCGACTGCTACCGTGTGGGAACTGTATCGGAAAATGTGGAAGAAATGGAGCCTGTTTTAAGAAACAGCCACCTACTTAGTTTTGATGTGAGCGCAATTAAACACAGCGATTCTCCCGCCAATAAAAACTGTCCTAATGGCCTGACAGGTATAGAGGCCTGTATGCTCACCCGCTTTGCCGGCCTTAGTAGTGGCATCAGCAGCTTTGGTATTTATGGCTACCGTCCTGAGGATGATGTTGACGAACTGACTGCCAAACAGGTTTCGCAAATGATTTGGTATTTCATTGACGGCAAGAACCGTTGCAAACAGGAATCTGCGATAAATGAAAGAAATAATTTTAATGAATACCACACCGCATTCACCGAAGTAGAAACGGTATTTCTGCAAAGCAAAAAAACCAGCCGCTGGTGGATGCAGATGCCGGATAAGACATTCATTGCATGCAGCTACAGCGATTATGTAAAAGCCAGCAACAATGAAACGCCAGAGAGATGGCTGAGGGTGCAGGAGAGGAATTAACTGAGGATTTGGAGATTTGAAGATTTGATGATGTGAAGATTTGAAGATTTGAAGATTTGAAGATTTGATAATTTGATGATTTAAAAATGCTGTATAATGAATTATAAGTTTCGGCAGGTTAACATTCTTATTGCTGGCCTTTGTTTGCTTGTCGCTTTTTCATCCTGCTCAATTCACAGAAAGATTTCCCGCCATGCGAGTAAATTATTATTGAAGGATTCTGCCATCATGCAAGGGCATATCGGTATTAGCATTTTTGAGCCCGCCACCGGAAAATATTGGTACGAACACAATGCAGAAAAATATTTTGTATCCGCAAGTAATACCAAGATTTTTTCGCTGTATGCCGGCATGAAGTATCTGGGAGATAGTATTGTAGGTTTACGCTATCTTGAAACAGCGGACAGTATCTTCGTTGAGGGTACGGGTGACCCCACCCTCTTACACCCTGACTTCAGCAATCATGCTGTTCTATCTTTTCTTAAAGACAATACCAAGCCGAAAGCATTCAGAATAAACTACAAGGATAAATTTTCCGAACTGGGCTCCGGTTGGGCATGGAGTGATTTTGAAGCCAGCTACATGGCAGAGAGAAGTGCGCTACCAGTGTATGGCAACATCGCAACATTTCGATTGAAGAACGGCAAACTCCAATCAACACCAGCCTCGTTTGCAGAAAAATTATACATGGTCATTCCACCAGATGCGAAATTTACCGTTAACCGAGAACAGGACAGGAATAAATTTTACCTATCCAACAGTAACAGCCCTTTTACGGTAGAAGAAATTCCGTTTAGAACCGAGCACTCAGGAACTGCCATAGAAATACTGGCAGACAGCATTGGAATGGTTCCCGTGTTGCAGGTATCAACAGCACTTCCCATAAATGCAAAAAGAATTTTCTCCCAGGCCTCAGACTCGCTCTTTAAACTCATGATGCACCGCAGCGACAACTTTTTTGCAGAACAAACATTGCTCATGGCAAGCAATGAATACCTCGGTTACATGAGTGATGGAGATATGATTGACACCATTTTAAAAACCGAGCTCATGGGCATTCCCCAAAAACCCAAATGGGTAGATGGCAGTGGCCTAAGCAGGTACAACCTTTTTACCCCACAAAGTTTTGTATGGCTGCTTAGTAAAATGAAAAACGAATTTGGGTGGGAGCGTATCAAAAACATTCTGCCCACTGGCGGAGAAGGAACACTTAGCAGTTATTACAAAACCGAACAAGGTTTTATTTATGCTAAAACGGGCACCCTCAGTAACAACTGTGCATTGAGCGGTTACCTCCTTACGAAGAAAAATAAGTTGCTGGTGTTTTCTGTATTGGCTAACAATTATCAAACAAGTGCAACACCAGTGCGCAGGGCGGTAGAGAGGTTTCTTAACGGCTTGAGAGAAGAATATTAATACTGTAGCCTCCAATAATTATTGATTAATAATTATTAATTACTAGCGGCCAAACATCTTATCCAACTCATCTTTCTTAAAACTCATATAGGTAGGTTTGCCATTGGGAGTACTATTGGGTACCGCACAGGCAAATAGTTCCGTAACAAGAGCGGTCATTTCTTTTGCACCCAGCGAAGTGCCAGCCTTAATGCCCTGCTGCAAAGCAATAGAGCGCAAGAGTTTTTCTCGTTTCGAAAATTTAAGGTCTGTGCTAAAATGTTTGTACTGCTCCAGCATTTTTTCGAGCGCTGTCTTTTCATTACCCACTTCCATATCTGCAGGTGTGCCTTGTATTACAAAAGTATGCTGGCCAAAAGGCTCTAAAGAATAACCCAGTTGTTGCAGGTCGGGTAAGAGCTCAGTAAGCAATACAGCATCGGCTGCCGAAAGATCGATGGTTGCGGGAAAAAGGCTCCTTTGTGTAGCCATTGCTTTTCCAGAAAATGCGCTCATAAACCGCTCGTACAAAATGCGCTCGTGGGCGTTTTGCTGATTGATGAGCAAATAACCACGGTCATTCTGTAGCACCAGGTAAGCATTGTGTAACTGCGCAACCTGATCTACTTTTAAACCTGAGCTCTCACTTGTAGACTTGACTGTGGCAAATTCTTCCTTATCAAAAGAATGCTGTGTAGTAGCCCGCCCTGCTAATTCTGTATTCGCAGCTTTACCGCCTGATGGGGCCTCGTAAAAATCTTTCCAATGTTTAAGCTCACTTCTGTTTTCAATAAAGTGCGCCTGGTTTTTTTGAGTAAAAGTTTGGTAAAGAGAAGACGAAGCGGCAGAAGATTTCATCTCGTCAGTAAAAGGCTTATTTACTGCATCGAGGTTTTGGATACCCGCATCAAGATCGAAATCTAAAGTGGGTGTAATGCTGAACTGTGCAAGGGCATGCTTCACCGCACTTTGCACAAAAGCATATACAATTTTTTCATCTTCAAATTTTATTTCCTGTTTGGTAGGATGCACGTTAATGTCTAATTGCGCCGGGTTCAAGTCTATAAACAAGGTGTACATTGGATAACTGTCCTTAGCAATCATTTCGCTAAAAGCATTCATCACAGCATGGTTGAGGTAAGCACTTTTAATGAAACGGTTGTTTACAAAAAAGTATTGATCCCCCCTGGTTTTCTTGGCGGTTTCCGGCTTACCCACAAAACCAATCACATCCAGGTAATCCGTATGCTCCTGCACGCTTACGAGTTTGGCGCTATAACTACTTCCCAAAATTTGAACGATGCGTTGCTTCAAAGAACCCTTCTCCAAATGAAATACCTGTTGTCCATTAGAAGAAAGGGAAAAGAATATCTCCGGGAATGCCATGGCCACCCTGATAAACTCATCCACGATATGTTTTAGCTCTGAGGAGTTGCTCTTCAAAAAATTTCGGCGTGCAGGCACATTGAAAAATAGGTTTTTCATTGCAATACTGCTACCATTATCCATGGCTACAGGTTCTTGTTTTTTTACAATGCTGTTTTCAATTTCAAGGTAAACCCCAGTTTCATCTTCAGCTCTTTTTGTTTTCAACTCTACCTGTGCTACTGCTGCAATGCTTGCCAGGGCCTCGCCTCTGAAGCCCATTGTTTTTATTTTAAACAAATCATCAATGCTCCTGATCTTAGAAGTGGCATGGCGCTCAAAAGCCATGCGGGCATCCGTTTCACTCATGCCTTTGCCGTTATCTATTACCTGGATTAAAGCCTTACCTGCATCGTTTACCAACAGCTTTATTTCGGAAGCGCCTGCATCTACAGCGTTTTCGAGTAATTCTTTGACAGCACTTGCAGGGCGCTGAATAACCTCACCGGCAGCAATCTGGTTGGCAATGTTATCAGGCAACAATTGAATAATGTCGGGCAAATGATTTGTTTAATTATTTAAAAAAGAAGATATCCTGGTCAATAAAATTTAAAGATATTAATCCCAGATATCTACAAGATCTGCTGTGATTCTGCAATCATCTTCTAAAGAGAAAGTAAAATTTTCAGGGTTAGCACCTATGGGCTGGTATTGATTTTCTATCAATTGATAGATCTCTGTTTTCTTAAATTGGGGATCAATAATGATATAATATTTCACCTGTTGAGACTGGTACAATTCCATTTTTTCTCCACGATCTTTTGATGCCGTTGCCGGGGATAAAATTTCAACCAGCAATGATGGTGTAAAGTCAAGAAACTTCTTTTCCATTGGCTTGCATACTAACAGTAAATCGGGTTGTACAATCGTCTCTTCAGTAACCTTCCAATCCAAAGGAGGATATATTCTACATTCCTTGCGTAATGAAAGAGCTTTTTCAAATTGAATG
>JAYTBG010000262.1:0-3875 GCA_043737055.1 Chitinophagaceae bacterium
TTTTAATATAAGACAGAAACGTTATAGAAATACTTTTTGGTTTGCTGTGGTCTTCCTGAAAAATTGTAAAGCGTTTTAAGAAAGGAGTATAATCAAAAAAATCTTTGGGCTTATTGGGATCATTAACACCTGTTGTTGAACGTTTAATTTTAAAAAAATTAGCATTAGCATTAATATATTCGTTTTCAAATTTTAAAAAATCGAAAACTTCTAGTTGTTCTATCGCTAAATTGGCACCAGAAATGATTTGCTCGCAATTGCGTTTGTATTGCCGAACTTCTGCACTTATTCGGGGCGTATTCAACTTCTTGTAATCAGCCTCTGCCAATTCAAAGATGGTTGAATAATCTCTGACGATTCGGTTGCTAATAACCCTGAGTTTTAATGGAAATTTTCCATTCTGTTTTATCCTTCTTTGATCGAGGATGATTGAAATTGATATTGACATATGTTTTGATTTTCATTTTCACTTGTTCTCTCACTCCAAAATTTTGCAAACAAATTTGCAAACAAATCATCGTTAAATGGCTTCCAATAAAGACAAGACATATAAAGCAATAATCGTGCAAACATTGACAATCAATGGCATAGGTTAAGATTAGATAAACCAGGTTAAACAAGATTAAGAGAACTGACACACTCAAAATCTGCCATTCGCAAGGGTGTGAAGGTTCGATTCCTTTCGTGGGCACCAGTTACATTATTAAACCCCTGACGGCATTGACTTTCTGGGGTTTTCTATTTTTAAGGGGCTGTTAAAGGGGACATTTGACTGCGAAATGTATTATTGTACTTATCATAAGATTGTAACGGATGGAAGCACTATAAACATATTATAAAAATATGTAACGGGCATTGACGCAATAAACAATCTAGAAAGTATATCATCAAACTGTTGGTTGTCAATGTCCGTATTTTCGGTAAGTTGCGTGTTATAACATAAATACACGTGTTGGCTGTAATTATAAAGACACCATTTACGCAATGTAACCCATCGACTAAGTCCGTATTGTAATCTTTAATGCATTAGAATATTTTTGTCTGCAAAACAAAGATAACCATGGGAGCAGCAACCGAACACCGCAACAGGATGTATTCATTCATTGAAAACTGGCAACAAAGTGGTCTTAGTCAAAAGGTATTTTGTGGGCAGCATCAAATCGCTGCCCATCAATTTTATTATTGGTACAAATGTTACCGGACAAAAAACGATGTTTCCATTGCCGGAGTTTCACAGGACTTTATTGAATTGCCTACACAGGAGCCATCGCCGGAAGCAGCCATAGAAATATTACTTGCATGTGGCCACCGCATAAAGTTTCATCAGCCGGTAGCAGCGTCCTTTATCAAATCAATTATCAGCTAAGGTTATGCTACATCTGTCACCCGCTACCCGTTATTATTTGTACGCTGGCGATACGGATATGCGTAAAGGATTTGATAGCCTTGCAGGCATTGTATCATCTCAGATGGCACTGGATGCACTTAACGGGGCGGTGTTTATTTTTATCAATAAAAGGCGCAACCAGGTAAAGATGCTATTGTGGGAAGGTGATGGATTATCGCTGTATTACAAGCGCCTGGAAAAAGGCACCTACGAGCGACCGCTAGCCGGTGAAACCAACACAAGCACTGTGCTTACTTACCAACAATTACAGTTTATTTTGCAGGGCGTGGCATTACAAAAAATACAGTACCGGAAGCGCTATCAAAAAATCGCCTGAGTTATCCACACCTTCAAAAAATGAAGGGCTTATGCCTGCGGTATTCCCGTGCAGGGGTAAAGTAAATTTGCTGTAGCCTACTCCTGGGGGCTTGTTTTTTAAAATCATTTTTTTGATGCCTGTTATCCTCAAGTTGTTCTACACTGTTCATGAAAGGCTTGTCCGTCCTAGCTTTGCATTAATAATGAAGGCAACCGAAAACATAGTGGATTATAAAATTTTATATGAGCAGTTGCGTGTAAAGTACGATGAGCAGGAAGTTCGTCTCGAAGGCTTAGTCCATCAGCTGGCACAATTGCAAAAAAATGATTTTTGGCAGCAGACACGAACGCTTTGTACCTACTGATGACAATAACCCCAGCCCTCAGTTATCACTACAACTGGATGCAGATACCATCGCCGCCTGCAAGATAACCGACGTTAAAAAACTAACTGTCATCCGCACCAAAACAGCCTTCACATTCAATAAGCCAATACCGCATCCGGGTCGTATGAAACTGCCTGAAAGCCTTCGCAGGGAAACAGTGATATTAATGCCTGACTGCGATGTGACAGGTCTTAAAAAAATAGGAGAAGATATTACCGAAATACTGGACTTTACACCTGGTGAGTTTTATGTAAAGCAATACATCCGCCCCAAATTTGTAAAGCCGTTAAGTGAAACCAATAATACAGTTGTTACCGCATCTTTACCCGGCCGGATGATGGAAAAATGCATGGCAGCCGAAGGGTTGCTTGCGCAGATACTGGTAGATAAATACATGGATCACATTCCCCTTCATCGCCAGTTACAACGCTTTGCAAGGGTGGGCTTATTAATTGCTCAAAGCACAATAAACGGCTGGGTTAAAAACGCCTTGCTGCTTTTTATAGCCTTGTACGAACTGCATAAACAACAGATATTACAAAGCGGTTATTTAAACGTAGATGAAACCGGCATACGGGTGCTGGACGATGATAAAAAGGCTAAGTCGCACAAGGGCTTTTACTGGGTGTACCATAGCTTGGAATTAAAAGCCTCCCTGTTCGATTACCAGCCTGGTCGTGGCCGAGAAGGCCCCAATAACATTTTAGAAAAATATCAGGGCTTTTTGCAAACAGATGGCTACAGCACTTACGAAAAGATTGGTGCAAAGCAAGGCATTGTGCACTTAGGTTGCATGGCGCATGCACGCCGGTATTTTATGGAGGCCAGGCACAGTGATATTACCCTGGCAGACCATGCATTGAAAATGTTTCAGCAGCTCTATGCCATAGAGGCCCGTATAAAAGAACAGGCACTGGATGGAGCTGATAAGTTGCGCTTGCGTGCCGAGGAGGCAGTGCCCGTACTAAAAGCAATGAAACAATGGTTAGAGCATGAATATGTAAAACTGAGGCCAACAAGTCCAATAGCCAAAGCCATGGCGTACAGCCTTCCCCGTATGGATATGTTAACCCTTTACACGACGGATGCCCGGCTGAATATAGACAACAATCCTGTTGAAAATGCGATACGCCCCATTGCCATTGGTCGCAAAAACTATTTGTTTGCCGGAAGTCACGAAGCAGCACAGCGTGCAGCCATGATGTATTCATTTTTTAATACTTGCCGGCTTCACAATATAAATCCTTACGAGTGGCTTAAAGATGTATTGGAACGAATGCACCTTTACACTTCATCCAACCTACATGAACTGCTACCGCAAAATTGGGCAAAAATTAAAAAGGAAGAGATGGCTTAGACGATGGCTTACTACGCAATGACAAGACTTTCTATATTCATTGTTTTATTTCTCATAAAACAACCCTCATTTGCTAATCGCAATATCGAATATTTAGAGGTGGATTGTAATGAATAAATATCACAAATAAACGACAGGGATACTTTAATATCTCTCGAATATTTTAATGCAGTGCCAGACACGATTCAGTTGTGGGGATGCCGTGGAGAATTTACATATGATTCAATTAACACCAAAAAAGACAAGTATATTATTTTTATAAGTAGTGAAGGCTTTGCTATGATATTAGTTAACAACAAATTGATTTATTTGGACAAGATTTCAGAAACTAAACCTTCTAACAAAAAATTAGAACAAAAGTATAGAGGACAAAACTTTGACATGACGTTAAATCTTAAAAAAAAGAGTGAAGAATATTTAGTTACTC
>JAYTBG010000263.1:0-3870 GCA_043737055.1 Chitinophagaceae bacterium
AGAAATTAAAGGCTTGCCTAAATTAACTGAAGTGGGCGCATGGAATGTAAAGAAAGAGGGTTACTTCGGAACGTTTTCGCCACCCACTGCAGATGAGCCCCGCACGTATGGCGGTTTTTATACGCAGGAAGATATTAAAGACCTGGTGCAATATGCCAAAGACCGTTTTGTAAATATTTTGCCTGAAATTGATGTACCCGGACATAGCCTTGCAGCCGTTGTTTCTTATCCGGAATTATCATGCACTCCCGGTGCTGAAAAATACCGTGTCCGCTCCGGAGAACCTATTATGGATTGGAGCAAAGGCGCTCCACCAATTGCATTGATAGATAATACGCTTTGCCCCGCTAATGAAAAAGTGTATGAATTTTTAGATAAGGTGGTAACACAGGTTGCACAACTCTTTCCGTTTGAATACATTCACATGGGTGGTGATGAAGCGCCCCATAACTACTGGCAAAAAACGCCAGCCATAAAAGAATTAATGCAAAAAGAAGGATTGAAGAGTATGGAAGAAGTGCAAAGTTATTTTACAAAACGACTCGAAAAAATTGTACAATCAAAGGGTAAAAAATTTATGGGCTGGGATGAGATACTGGAAGGCCCGCTACCGCAAAGTGCTGCAGTAATGAGCTGGAGGGGAATGAAGGGTGGCATTGAGGCAGCAAAAAAGAAGCATGAAGTGGTAATGAGCCCCACAACATATGCTTATCTTGATTATATGCAGGGCGATCCTATAATTGAACCCCGTATTTATGCCGGCCTGCGTTTAAGTAAAGCATATGAATTTGAGCCTTTGCCTGATGGTGTAGACGCCAGGTATATAAAAGGAGGGCAGGGGAACTTATGGACAGAACAGGTTTACAACATGCGGCATGCACAATACATGACGTGGCCAAGAGGATGGGCCATTGCGGAATCTGTTTGGTCGCCAAAGGAAAAAAAGAACTGGAATAACTTTTTTAACCGCGTAGAGAAGCATTTTCAACGCTTTGATGTAGCTGAAATAAAATATGCTCCAAGCGTTTACGATCCAATATTTACGGTAAGCAGAACGCCCGATAAAGCACTCAGGATAGAACTTGGAAAGGAAGTAGAATGGCTTGATATTTATTATTCATTTGACAATACATTTCCAGATCAGTTTTCTGCAAAATATACCGGTGCCCTGGTTCCGCCTAAAGATGCTGTTATGCTTAAGGTTATTACCTATAAAGGCAAAAAGCCGGTGGGTAGAATGATTGCAATGCCAATAGAAGAATTAAAAAAGAGGGCAGATAAAAAGTAGTTTATTTTTTGGATTTAATGTACTGATCATTTAATCCTTTTCCTTTGAGAATTTGTTTCATATATTTTTCAACTCTTGACTCACGGGTTTTGGATTGTTTGGGTGCAGAAAAATGGAGTATGTATCCTCTTTGCCGTCCCGGTGTTAATGCATCAAAGGCTTTTTTTAACGCAGGGTTCTCATCTAATTTATTTTGAAACTCTTCCGGAATTTTGTACGCTGAAGTCTTTTTTAAGTTCACTTTCAATCCGGCTTTTTCCACTTCAATAGCTTCATAGATATAGGCTTTTAGTATGGCTTTCATCTTAACTATTTCCTTAACATTCGTGAAGCGGATGTGGCGTGCCGCTTGTACATTTTTCGTCTGTTGAATTAGAATACCACTGGCATCATTTAGCAAGGCACCTTTAAAAAATAAAAACGCACAATATTCTTTAAACACATGTATCAAAACAATGTTCTTATTCTCGAACGTGTAACAAGGAACACCCCACTTCAATTCTTCGGTTATCCCACAGTCAAGGGCGATCATTCTCAATTTATTGATTTCTTCCTGCCAGCTTTTGGTTTTACTAAAATAAAAATCAACTTTTGGGTTCATGCTATTCATTATTGATACACCTAAATAAAGTGAGCTTAGTCATTGCATCATCCGGCATCGGGAATTATTGCTCACCTAAACCTTAAAATAATTATTAAAAAAAGCTTGGTTTTTTACACAGTTCATTTTGGTAGCAGTTACATTTGTCCAAGGTATGCAAAAACACTAAAACGTTTGTCGATTTTGATTAAGTTGTCAATAAGTCCTAAACAACTGTCCAAGTCTCGATAACAAAATGGTGCATCTGTTTTTATGTTGTCATTTGCTATCATTTCTGGGATATAAATTTTTTCTCTCAATGCGTCATAGTTAAAAGTTGATGCAAATTCTTTGGCTTGACCTCTCGACATTACTCGTCCTGTTCCGTGGCAAAGTGAGTTGTAAGTATTTTCAACTTCGTCTGTTGCTGTTATTAAAACCACATCACCATTCATATTTGATGGAACAACTGTCTGTTCGCCTGATATAACTTTTACTGCACCTTTCCTTATGATTACACCCTCGTCTGTTATCTCAAAGTGATTATGATTTTTGTCAAGAACAAGGTTTAGTCGTCCGAAATATTTTTCAAGTATTTTAAATATTGCAAAACGGTTTTCTTTTGCCCATTCGCAAACATCATAAAATTTGGCGTCAAACTTTTTTGGTCTATCAATTAAATCGTCTACAAGTTTTGATTCGTTTCTTGAACCTGTGTGAATTAGAAAAGAAATTTTGTCGTCTGTGTATGATTCTAAAGCGTCAAGAAAATGATTGCCTGAACCTAAGTCGCCAAGTTTGCCTTTGTTAGCTTGAATGTCATAATAAATTTTGTCCCACTTTTCTTTTTTAAAATCTTCTTTTGAAATATCGGCTTCGCATAATAACATTCCACAACCGCAGTCTGAAATTGCAAACTTTCTCCAATTTTCTTGCTTTGTAAATACGACTGTTCCTGTCGGTAAAGGAGATTTTCCTGGACAGGCATCTGGAAAGAAAATAACTTTTTCAGCTTCCAAGTCGTGTGGCAACCAACCATAAACTTTGTTCAGAGGTTCAGCTGAATAATTTATTACTTCCATATCTCTCGTTTCTGTATTGTAGGGTGTCCCTGCGTAATTGCTACCAACGAGCAGGGCTTGGCGTTGTTGAGATATTTGAAAAACGTCAGCCGACAACTAAAGCCCATGTTATTTAAAAGTTGAAGTTATGAACTAAAGCTAAATTATTAACGTCGAGCCCGAGCTACTGCTGATACTTGCACATAGCTGATGTTCCAACGTTCTGCCCCAATAACGCCAAACCCTCTATCAGCCGCCAGGGTGGTAAAGAACTAAGGGATGTGCTTTACATGTGTGCCATGAATGCAAAGCGGAACAACATTGCCTGTAAAGCACTTTATGATAGATTAATTGCAAAGGGTAAAAGTGGCAAACTTGCATTAATTGCTGTGTGCAATAAACTCCTGAGGCAAGTTTTCGCAGTGGTAAAAAACAATACTATCTATCAGCCAAATTATTGCTCACCTAAACCTTAAAATAATTATTAAAAAAAGCTTGGTTTTTTACACAGTTAATGTTGTGCGTTCGTGCTTTATACTTTTGATGTTTTCGTTCTTTTATCAATGTCGCCCAACCAATCCTTTCACACTTTCACGCAAGGTTTTGGGATTGTAGCCAGTGCCATTACGAAAAACAATCTCGACATTTTTTATGTCTTCTATATTTTGGTCAGGTTTTCCGGAAACGATCAGCAGGTCAGCGCTTTTACCTAGGTCAATGCTACCTAATGTATTTTCTATTTTCAAAAACTTTGCACCGTCAATGGTTGCTATTTTCATTACTTCTAAAGGAGTCCATCCTGCTTTTACCATACTTACCATCGCATTATGGTTTTGAAACCCCGGCAGCAAACCACAGTCTGCCGCATCCGCACCCAACAGAACTCGGCCGCCACTTTTTATAAATAGTTTTTCAAGAGGCCTTAGTTGTTTATCGTTCAC
>JAYTBG010000264.1:0-9308 GCA_043737055.1 Chitinophagaceae bacterium
GGAAAAAGTAAAATCGTTGCTGGAGGAATTTAAATTTAGAGATGCGCTGTTTGAAGTGATAGACCTGAGCCGCAAAGGCAACCGTTACATGCAGGAAAAGGAGCCGTGGATTGTGGCCCGGCAACTGGCAGAAAACCCGGATGCACAAAAAAGTATAGATAATTGCCTGCACCTATGCCTGCAGTTAACAGCCAACCTGGCAATTTTGATCAACCCATTTTTGCCTATAACTGCAAAGAAAATGATTGGGATGATGAAGGTGGTGGAGAAAATGCTTGACTGGGAAAATGCCGGTAAACTAAAATTGCTAAGCGTAGGCTATAGCCTGCGGGAGCCACAGCTATTGTTTAGAAAGATAGAAGACGAAGAGATAGCCGCACAGGTAGAGAAACTAAAAGCAGGCCTGGTGAAACCAGCCACTACAACTATGGAAACCACCAGCGAAACAGCAGAAGCGACGCCTGCCAAAGCAGAAATTCAGTTTGAAGATTTTGCAAAAATTGATTTAAAAGTTGGAACCATCACGGCGGCGGAAAAGGTAGCGAAGGCAGATAAATTATTGAAGCTTGAAATAGACCTTGGCTCCGAAACAAGAACCATTGTAAGCGGTATTGCCTTGCATTTTGATCCCCTCGCCATTGTTGGTAAACAGGTAACAGTTGTCACCAATCTTGCGCCCCGCAAAATGCGTGGCATAGAAAGCAATGGTATGATCCTGATGGCGGAAGATGCAGATGGTAAATTGCAATTTGTAAACCCGGATGTGGCTGTGGGAAATGGGAGTGGGGTGAGTTGAACAAAGTCAAAAGGTCAAAAGTCAAAAACGAGCGCCCTGCATGTCACGCCGCTTGGTAATTGGATTTAGATGTTCACTATTATTTGTGCCGGTAATGGTGGGAGGCTGTTTGTAGAAAAGCCTTTATTTCCCTGATAAGTTTATTGGCTGTTGGGTGATTCTTTTGAAGCAGGAGGTTGTCTTTTTTGCCGGCATCTTTTTTATAATCATAGCAATACAGAGCCTGGCCCTGCAGGGCATCAAAACCAAGAACATAATCCTGGTTAATGGCCTGGTATAAAAATCCGTTGATCTTTGTGAAGACCGTCCGTTGCTGGTTTAGGGCTGTATCCCCCAGATTTTCGCCATAGCTGATTACAGTATCTTTTATTCCTCCATAGTGCAAGACGGTATTCAGAATATCCAGTTGACTTACTGGTGCTGTTTCTGTTTTTCCGGCATGTTTTCCCGGGTCATAAATAAATAAAGGAATTCTAAAGCTCTCTACTTCGTCGAGTCTTATAACCTGTGTGTGGGGTTGCGCCCAGTGATCGGAACAAAAAATAAAAACACTATTGCTAAACCATGGCTGCAATGCAGCCTCTTTAAAAAACGCTTGCAGGCAATCATTGTAGTATTGCATCGTTTTCATAGGTGGCGTAGTGTTGGCAACATTCGCTGTAAAGCTTTTGGGCAGGTCGTTCGGGTAATGTGTAGAGATATTGTATTGTGCAGCAAAGAAAGGTTGCGGCGTACTCTTCAATTTTTCCTGCATGAATTGCAGCACATATTCATCGTGAAGACCAAGGCTGTGTTGCTCCATTTTCTTATAGCCTGGTATATCTTCCATACTATGATATTGCTGTATGCCCAGCCACTTACAACATTTGGCAAAGCCGAAATCATCGTAATGGTCGCCAATAAAAAACGACGAACTATACTTATTTTTTAAAAGTGTTTCGCCTAGTGCTGTTTTTTGAATAGACGTAAAATTGGAGTGGTACAACGGAATATCTGTAAGCGTAGGTATGCCGGCCAGCATTGCCGTAATGCCCTTGTTAGAATTATAAGAATAGCTAAACGCATTTTCAAAATAAGTGCTGTTGCGCACCAGGCTGTCTAAAAAAGGCATTGTTACTCTGTAAGTGCTACTGCTGTCAAAAAATTCTGCCGGTACACTCTCCATAACAAACAACACAATGTTTTTAGGTGCCGCCACACCATCTATTTTTTTGTGTATAGAAAACAGTCCTTCCTGTTCTGCTGTAGACATGTATTCTACATCTGGAATGGCAACTTCATTTTTTCGATAAAGGGAGTAAATGAACGTATGAAAAGAGTTTTGTGTGAGTGAAAGTTGAACAGTATTCACTGATGTAAGTGGGTAGGTGGGCAACTGTTTTTTACTGCCTGTTGCAAAAAATAAAATCACAAACGCCAGCAGGAGTGCGCAAGCCAGCGGTAACCTGGCGCCCTGCGTAAAGGAGTGTGTAATAGCCCGGAAATTTTTATAAAGCTGCCTGCTTAGTAGGAAGAGAACGATGAAACCTGCCAGGAGGAGGAGTGCCAACAAAGGCCTGCCGTCTGCTAAAGGGTTTCTTAACACATAAAGCAGGTCGGCATCTGAGCGCTGAAGGTGAAACCGAAAATAAAAAATATCGATAGCATTTAGCAGGATCACAAAAGTGTTTGCTGCGGCAAACACCAAAGCCAATATCACCTTTGTTACCTTACCCTTTTGTGTATGTCCAAAAATAAATACCAACAAGAAAAATGGCAGGTTAATGAGCGCAACAATAAACGTATCGTAAAGTAGCGACCATCCTATAATTTGAAAAACGTTTTGATAACCCTGTAAAGCCCAGCCACCGGTAAGCCTATAGTTGTAAACAAAGAAGATACTTTTTATCACGCACAACAAAAGAAGTAGCTTTATTAAAAAAAACAGCGCCTTCTTTTCATTAACAACGAGTTGCTTTAAGGGAGCCAAATAATTTGATTTTTTGGAATGAAAAAATACAGCGTCTTACAAAACAAATATACGTTGCCCACCATCATCCTGCTGTTGTTGCTGTCAACAGATATTTTTTTGAACCAAGGTATGACAAGGTTTTTGCTGCCGGAGAATTTTCCAGATCGTATAGTACCGCAAATCATCAATCCTGTAAAAGCGACACTAGTAGCTCAGGGCATACATTGGAAAAAGGCTGTCAATAGCAAAGAAGCAATGGCCGCTTTGCCGGCTACTGTAGCTGGTTTTGAAGTAGACGTTTATTTTGATACAATGATTAACGGCTTTTATGTATACCACGACTCAACACAACTGAGTACACAACGCCTTGATGGCCTGCTCGGAATTTACAAGCAAAATAAACTAACCGCCTCGGTATGGCTGGACTTTAAGAACCTATCAGCAGCCAATGAACAACCATCATTGCTATACCTCTTAAAATTGCGGGAGCAGTTTTCTCTGCACAATAAAATCATTGTTGAATCAACTGCACCTCAATACTTGCAGTCGTTCAATCAAAGTAATTTATTTACAAGTTATTATACGCCGTTTTTCAACCCCTATACGATTGGGGAGGAGGTGTTAAAGATTTATGCAGACAGTATTTCCTCCACACTAAAAAAATATAATGTTGCTGCCCTCTCCGGATATTACTTTCAGGTACCCGCTTTGAAGAAATATTTCCCCAGCTATCCACTGTTGTCCTGGTCAGCTCCTAAGCGTTTCAGTTTAATCTCCTTTCTATTTCAGATAAAGTTAGAAAGAGCTTATTCTCCAAAGGTGCTGCTCTTTCCCTGATATAAATGATTGTTCCTATACGAACACGGTGAATCCCACATCACCCCTGCCTTTGGTAGCTTATTTGCATAGGATTGTCTATATAAATATTCTCTTTATGAAAAAAACAACGCTATTCTTTGCAGTAATGCTTGCATTGTGTGTGCAGGTTTTTGCACAACAAATCGATCTATCCTTAATACCTTATCGCCAGGGCGATAAATGGGGCTATGCCACGCCAGATAACAAAGTAGCTATCGCTCCAAAATATGCAGAGGTTGGTTGGTTCTCTGAAGGCTATGCTGCAGTGAAGGTTGGTAAAAAATACGGCTACATAAACAAGCGAGGTAAATTGGTTATACCGGCAAAGTTTACGGTGGCAAAATCTTTTAGAAAAGGTTTCATGCCAAGCACAGGTAATGTAGTTGGAGATTCATTATTGTTTGCTGGTGCTTCTATAAGGGCAGATGGTTATGAAATTTGTATCAATTCTAAAGGTGCTACCATGCCCAAGTGTCCGGCTATACCAGAAAATAGTGTGGCGGAAAATCGTATACCAGTACAAACTGTATTAAAAGAAAAAAATTATTCTGTTCCTAACAGTGCTGGTTTGTTCGATAAAATTGTGGACGACTATAAAATGTCCAATAGCGATGAAACTTACTACATAGCGCTTAAGGGAAACCGTTATGGAGTCTTTAACTCAAAGTTTGAAACACTAGTCCCTTTTGAATATGATAGCATTCGGGTAGTAAGAACAACCAGTCCTTACCTTGAAGTAAATAAAGGGGGCATGTTCGGTATTATTAATGGGGTAGGACAAATGCGCATTCAACCGGAAAATACCAAAGTGTTTTCTGTGCAGGCAGCAGACGGTAAAGATTATGTGATTGTAAAACGTGGAGGAAAAACTTACATAAAAGACCCTGAGAACAACGATATCATGGCACAGGGTTATTCAGATATTATCTACGATGGAAAAGGGGGATTCATTTTAACCGGCGATGACAATATGAGAGGTTATTATTACACAGACCGCAGAACGGTGACTCCAAAGTATAGCGACATCAAGGTAATTGAGGGAACTGATTACCTGTTGATAAAAACGTTCAATGGCAAGCTGGGTTATATAAGCGCCACCGGCAGCGAATACTTTGTTGAATAAAATGCAGCGTGATTTCTTCGATTCCGGAATTCTTGATCGAATTGCCGGAATTTTTTTGCCTTGATTCTGGGACAGACCTTTTATTTTTCTGGTACTATAAAATTGCTAACTTCGATTTCTTAAAATAGTTGTTTAGCTAACTAATTTTAAATATCGGTCTTCCCGGTGATAAAAAAATAATTGTTATGAATAATCGTTCCATAAAAAAGGTAGCAGTTTTAGGCAGTGGCGTAATGGGTAGCCGGATAGCCTGCCACTTTGCAGGCGTCGGCTTGCAGGTGTTGTTGTTAGACATCGAAGCCCCCTCTAACTCCTCCGGTGGGGGAGAACCATCGGGGCGGATCCTACGAAACAAGATTGTAAACGATGCCTTGGCAGCGGCCATAAAGTCCAATCCTTCGCCGGTTTATTCTAAAGATGTTGTGAAGAGAATCACGACCGGCAACTTTACGGATAATATGAAAGACATTGCTACTGCCGACTGGATCATAGAAGTGGTGGTAGAAAGATTAGATATTAAGCAATCCGTTTTTACAGAAGTAGAAAAATATCGCAAGCCAGGAACGCTCATCACTTCAAATACTTCGGGCATTCCCATCCACATGATGACAGAAGGAAGAAGTGAAGACTTTAAAAAGCATTTCTGCGGCACCCATTTTTTCAACCCGCCACGCTACCTGCGGCTGCTGGAAATTATTCCTACACCACATACCGACCCCGAGGTAGTAAATTTCTTAATGAAGTATGGTGATTTGTTTTTGGGTAAAACCACCGTGTTGGCAAAAGATACACCAGCCTTTATTGCCAACCGCATTGGGGTTTTTGGTATGATGGCCATCATGAATACCATGGAGAAACTAGGCCTCACCATAGATGAAATAGACGCATTAACGGGGCCGGTTATAGGCAGGCCAAAGTCTGCTACCTTTCGCACAGCAGATGTGGTAGGCATAGATACCCTGGTAAAGGTGGCCAAAGGTGTTTCCGAAAACTGCCCCGAAGATGAGGCCCGTGCTTATTTTAATATCACCGGCTGGTTAAATGGAATGACAGAAAAAAACTGGCTGGGTGATAAAAGCGGCCAGGGCTTTTTTAAGAAAATCAAAGGAGTTGAGGGAAAAAGTGATATACAGGTATTGAACCTGCAAACCATGGAATATGAACCCCGGCAAAAGCCAAAGTTTGCAACACTGGAAACTGCCAAAGCGATAGAAGATCTGCCTACCCGTTTAAAAGCTTTGGTGGCCGGTACAGACAAGGCTGGCGAATTTTACAAGCAGTTTCATTATGCTTTGTTCTCTTACATTTCTCACCGCATACCAGAAATTAGTGACGAAGTGTATAGGGTGGATGATGCTATGATGGCGGGCTTTGGCTGGGAGATTGGTGCATTTGAAAGTTGGGATGCGTTGGGCCTGGTGAAAACAACAGAGGCCATGAAGGCCGCCGGTTTCACGGTAGCCGCCTGGATAGATGAAATGATAGCAGCGGGTGTGAAAACCTTTTATAAGGTAGAAAATGGTAAGCGCTACTTCTACGACATCGCTGAGAAAAGCTATAAAATTATTCCCGGCGGAGATGCATTTATAGTGATGAAAAATTTTACCAATCAAACTGTCTGGAAAAACAGCGCCTGCCGCACGTATCATTTAGGAGATGATGTACTGGGCCTGGAATGGTACACCAAGATGGGAAGCATAGGCGGCGAAGTTTTGGAAGGCATTCAAAGATCTATCTCGCTTGCAGAGGATAAATATAAAGGGTTGGTAATTGCCAACGAAGGCTCACTCTTTAGTGCGGGTGCCAACGTGGGGATGATATTTATGCTGGCTATAGAGCAGGATTACGATGAAATAGACATGGCTATTCGAATGTTTCAAAATAGCATGATGCGGGTGCGTTATTCTTCCATACCGGTAGTGTTGGCACCTCATGGCCTTGCACTTGGTGGTGGCTGCGAAATATGTTTGCACGCAGACAAAGTAATTGCCTCTGCCGAAACTTACACCGGCCTTGTAGAAGTAGGAATTGGTGTAATTCCCGGAGGCGGCGGTACCAAAGAATTTGTGTTACGTGCAGCAGACGAAATGCATGCCGGCGAGCCTGAAACCATCACATTGCAAAATCGTTTCTTAACCATCGCCACGGCAAAAGTAGCTACCAGCGCTCACGAAGCTTTCGAAATGGGTATCTACCGCAAAGGCACAGACGCAGTTAGTATAAACCCAGGCCGTAGAATAGCCGAAGCAACGGAAGCTGTGATTAATTTGTACGACGATGGATATGTAATGCCCGTGCAACGTAATGACATTAAAGTGCTGGGCCGCTCAGCCCTGGGTGCCATGCATGCAGGTATCAATGGTATGTGGAGGGGCAATTATGCAACCGATCATGATGTAACGGTTGCTAAAAAACTAGCTTATGTTATGTGCGGTGGCGATCTGAGTGAGCAAACACTCGTGAGTGAGCAGTACCTTTTAGACCTTGAAAGGGAAGCATTTTTAAGTCTCACCGCCGAGAAGAAAACACTAGAAAGGATACAGAGTATTTTAAAAAGTGGTAAGCCTTTGCGTAACTAATCCCTTAACCCCTGTCTGACAGGCTCTGTCTGACAGGCTCTGTCTGACAGGCTTACTCAGGTTTGCTACGGTCTGCGTCTAACAGGTTTGCCACGGTCTCCGTCTGACAGGTTAACAAGACGACCATACACTATACAGCCAGATCATTTGCTTCCGCAGTTTTAGTTTGTATATTGATGCCAAACATGCATTTACAATCATGGAATTTCTGCCGAAAAACGTCTATCATGTTTTTAACCAGGGAAGCAACCGGGAAGTGATCTTCCGTCAAAACGAAGATTACCTCATCTTTCTTAAGGAGATAAGGAAGCTTATATTCCCCCATTGCGAAATTGTAGCATACTGCCTCATGCCGAATTATTTTCACTTAATCATATACACTGATCAAAGGGTTGAGCAGTTTGCGAAACAAGGCGGTTTATTGCTTGATCCTGTTACAAACGGATTGCGCAAATTGCTAAGCGGTTATGCCAGAATTTTTAACAAAAGGTACAGCCGTACAGGCTCTCTATTCCGGCCGAAAACAAAATCAAAATTACTGACAGAGGATAGCATTGTAATTAATGCACCAGGAATCCAAGTCGATTACTGCGCTAATTGTTTTATTTATGTACAATAAAACCCTTTGAAGGGTGGTTTGGTTTCAAGACCAGAAGATTGGGAGTATTCTTCTTTCAGAGATTTTGCAGGATTAAGGAATGGAACTCTTTGTAATAAAGAAATTGCTGCCAGATATTGCTCCTATGATCCGGTCGATTTTAAAAATGCATGCAGCAAGGAAAGATCTAATTATTTTGATGCAGATTTATAGACGGCTAGTGGTAATCGTTTGATATGGATTGCTTGCACTCGTCAGACCGGGATGGTGAGACGAGTATAATCAGCCGAGCTTGAATTCCGGAAAGCCTGTGCGGATTAACACCTGTCTGACGGTATCCGTCTGACAGGTTTGCGCCAGTCTCGCTTTGAAAGGTTTGCCCCGGTCTCCGTCTGACAGATTTGCTCCGGTCTCCGTCTGACAGATTTGCTCCGGTCTCCCTCTCACAGCTTAAAGACGGACTCCATTGTCGGGTCGGTGCCGGTCTCCATGGAAAGGAAGAAAATAGAAAACGGTGACACTTCAAAGTGCTACCCGTTTTCATGTTGGCAGAAAAGTTATCTATCCACGCCTTCTTTCCAATAACGCCATCATCATGAGACCTAAGTGAATGCGCTGTTCTTCTCCTTTTTCAAACATAGCATCCTGCGTGAGCACGAACTTGCGCCCAAAGAACGAAGGCTGCTTAGTAAAAGTGGCCACAAGCGTTCCGTCCGGACGTTTTACCAGGTAGCTTGGGTTAAAAAGGTAGCCGCTGAACAAACCTGCTATTGGAATTTCAGAGAGCACGCCATCCATCACTTTAACCCATGCGTTTTTTTCCTGGATTACAAGATCCTGCTGATCTTTCTCATCATACAATTCGTAAGATGCTTTCCATAAAGAACGCCAGCCTTTGCGGGCAAGTCTCCCCACACTCTCGCCAGAGGCATTCGTGAAACTGTAGGTAGTATTAAAGTCGAGCCACTTGTTAGCCTTAATGTTGTAGAGAATCTCTGTGCGACTTTCATCTGTAAACACTTCTACGTGTTCTTTCAGTTTAAAAATCTTTTGCTTTACAAACGCTTTGGTGTTGCCGGTGGCATCTTTTGCCGTAAAGTCGTTGTGAATGGTACCAATTTTAAAACTGAAATTGTAAGGGTAAAAAACGTTGTCTAGTAAATTTGTTTCTGGCATAATGAAGCTGAGTTAGTTGAGTGGTTGATTAAGCAAATAAACGCATAAATGTTGTTCGTGGTATAAAGACATGCGCAGGAAGAACATATTTTTATCTTCTATATTTGGTAGAAGTGCAGGAAACGAATACTGGTTACAGTTTCACTTAAAAGGAAAATTATGGGTATTGCAGAGCTGGATGTAGACAATCAACTTATCTCCCTGCGGGCAACCATTATTTTATATGG
>JAYTBG010000265.1:0-9289 GCA_043737055.1 Chitinophagaceae bacterium
GGCCGGTGGCTATGCTGTGGAGCAGACAGAAGAATTTTTACAAAAGCAAAAAGCGAGAATTGCAGAGAGTGTGGCCAAAGCTGATATCATTATAACTACTGCCCAGATACCAGGCAAAAATGCACCCATACTTATAACAGATGAAATGATGCAGGCAATGAAAAATGGCTCTGTTATTATTGATATTGCTGCTGTAACAGGGGGGAATACTTCGCAAACCATCAACGATGAAACCATTCAATACCACGGTGTAAGCATTGTAGGGAACAGCCGCCTGCCGGGAGATATGCCAAGTGATGCCAGCAAATTGTACGGAAAAAATATAATTAACTTTTTGCAGTTACTCGTAAATAAGGAAGGGGAACTCCATCTCAACTTTGAAGATGATTTAGTAAAAGGAACCTGCATTGCACACGAGGGAGTTGTTACTAACGAAAGGCTTTTGCAGTTGATTGAAAACGAAGCTTAGTCAAAATAAAATTGAGAAAAAAAACTTAGTGTTATGGAAAGCATGTTGAACTGGCTAACTCAAAATCAGGAAATCATTTACATTGTTATCCTGATGATTTTTGTGGGAATAGAAGTTATCGGCCGTGTGCCGAGTGTGTTGCACACGCCGCTCATGAGTGGTGCTAACGCTATTCATGGCGTGGTAATTATTGGCGCCATCATCGTAATGGGTAAAGCTGCTAGTGATGATTATCTCGCTGTGATTTTAGGGTTTTTAGCAGTGATACTCGGAACGCTGAATGTAGTAGGAGGTTTTGTAGTTACTGATCGGATGCTGGAAATGTTTAAAAAGAAGCCACAAACCCCTAAAGGGACTTAAAGCAGTTTCCTAAATTGTTAGGATTAAAAAAATAGAAAGTGCAGATTAACCATTATAGAAAATACGTTTAAAATTGAAACGCTTTCCAAGGCCCCTTAGGGGTTTGGGGCATCCTTTCTCATTATGCAGCTAAACATACTTACACTTTCTTACCTCATTGCTTCAGTCACTTTTATATTAGGCTTAAAAATGTTAGCCAGCCCTGCAAGTGCACGCAAGGGAAACCTGGTAGCAGCCGTAGGCATGGGCGTAGCCATTTTTGCCACTATTTTTTTATACCAGGACAATGGGCAACAATTGCACAATTACGGGTGGATCTTTGGTGGGCTTATCATCGGTACCGTTGGCGGTGCTATTTCGGCCAAGAAAGTAAAGATGACTGCTATGCCAGAAATGGTAAGCATATTCAATGGTATGGGCGGTGCCTGTGCGGCACTCATTTCTGCAGCGGAGTTTTACCACATTTACGAAGCACACAAAGCTGCACCGGAAACGGCTTTTGCAGACATCATATCTGTAGGCACCTACATTACTATTGCAGCCGGCGCTATCATCGGCACTATATCTTATGTAGGCAGTATTCTCGCCTGGGGCAAACTTAATGGCAGGGTAAAAGATTACTCTTTTAAAGGCCAGCATATTGTAAACCTGATCATACTGGGGTTAGTAATTGCCTGTGCAGTATGGGCCTATCAATCAACCATTGCAACTATCTATATCCCCTTTTTACTTATCGGTTTCTTTGCTTTTATCTACGGCGTGTTGTTTGTAATGCCCATTGGTGGTGCCGACATGCCCGTGGTAATTTCGCTGCTCAATTCTTTTACCGGGGTTGCTGCAGCCTGTGGTGGTTTTCTATATAACAACAAAGCCATGCTTACGGGCGGTATCCTTGTAGGTGCAGCGGGTACCTTACTCACCATTCTCATGTGCAAGGCTATGAATCGTTCACTGTTAAATGTGTTGATCGGCTCTTTTGGAGGCGGTAACAAAGTCGTGGGTTCGGCAGACGCAAAAGCGCAAGGCAATTATAAAGAAATAAGTTTGGCCGATGCAGCAATGGTAATGTCCTACGCAAACAAAGTGATGATCGTCCCGGGCTATGGCCTGGCTGTGGCGCAGGCACAGCACATTTGTCACGAACTTGAAAAAATATTAAATGATAAAGGGGTAGAAGTAAACTACGCTATACATCCGGTAGCTGGCCGTATGCCGGGCCACATGAATGTGTTGCTTGCAGAAGCAGATGTGAGCTACGATAAACTAATGGAAATGGAAACTGCGAATGATGAATTTAAAACCACGGACGTTGTGCTTATTCTTGGAGCCAATGATGTGGTAAATCCTGCGGCAAAAAGTGATCCGCAGTCGCCGATATACGGCATGCCTATTTTAGAAGTGGAACTGGCTAAAAATGTAATTGTAAACAAGCGTAGCATGAAGCCCGGTTATGCCGGTATCGAAAACGATCTTTTCTTTCAACCCAAAACATCCATGCTTTTTGGCGACGCCAAAAAAGTATTGCAAGATTTGTGTGCAGAAGTTAAAGCTGTATAATTTTCATTATCTATCTACCTAAAATAAAAAAAGATGACAGCTTTTTACAACTGCCATCTTTGACCAATCGTTCTTTATCAATATGATTTAACTACATCATAAAAGAAAATTGCTGGAACACCTTCTACACCAGCTGCAGCCATTTTATCTTTTAAATCTTGTGAAGCCATAAATACTTTGGCTTTTTCCATATCTGATACGGCGCATACAACCGTCACCATATGATTATCGCCGACGCTGTAACCCACAGCCCTGTCTGCGAGTCCAGCCTCTGATCTTACCTGCTTATGGCTATCAAATTCTTTTTTCCATGCCTCCCAGTCTTTCACTTTATGCATCATCAACACCCGGGTGGTAGATGCATCAGTAGCCTTATCCAGCATTACCGTTTCTAAAAACGTAAAAGACGGGGTACCTATTACGCCGGCTTTTTGCATCTTGTCTCTCATGCCTTTGGAGGCGGTCAACTCCTTTGCTTTGGTTACGTCAGTCATTTTTAGGGCTACAAACACGGTGTTGGAATCATTACCGATTCCCCTGCCCAAAACAAATTTGGCTAAACCATTGGCAGCCCTGGTCGAATCGTTCCCCTCATAAGTCGGTAGCCATTTGGCATAATTAGCCACCCTTTGTTTAACCAGTAAAAAATTACCAGGCTTGGGAGGTGCTTCTGGTTCCACCATGGTCGTTGTGGTGTCGGAATTTGTTTGCGTTGCTTCTACTTTTTTTTCGCCTCCGCCGTTGCAGGAATAAATTAAAAGTGTCATACTTGCGGCAATCATTGCTGCCAGGAATTTGAACTGCTTCATGTTATTTTTTTTAAGGTTTAAAAAACTTTTAACAGAGAACGGCGCAGCAATCCATGGGATATCTGGTTATCTTAAAAGTAGGGTTTATGTTGTAGGAATGCAAGGACAATCTGGTGCCGCCGGTTTCATCGTAAGTAGCTGTATTTATTTAGCGGGCATTATAACTTTGCTCATCATCGTTGTGTCACTCTCTTCTACTGCAAACCATTGCTCATCTTTCATAAACTGGTAATTAGCCATCATGTAACCTGCACGTTAATACAGTAGTTTAGTATCCCTGTAAATTTCTACTAAAGGAATATTTGCATCAAGGCTTTTTATATGAAGTGTACTACCAGTTTCCTTGTACTCTCTCAGCTCCCAGATCATTTTATCATTCATGCTGAAACATTCTATATTGATACTTTTAGAATCCACCAATATATATTCTCTTAATGTTGGAATAGCCCGGTATAATTTAGATTTATCACCACGGTCATAGCTCCTCGTGGAGGGAGATAGAATCTCTATAACAGTAATCGGTTGAATGGCAGAATCCTCATCTTCATCCGCAGGGATGATGTCGCCACATATAACGCTAATGTCGGGGTACGTGTACAAAGTATTTTGCGGAATATGGATACGCAGATCGCTGCCTTAAGCACGGCATTGCTTGCCTTTTAAAGCATGGTGCATATGCCCAAAAAGATTGCTGAAGATTTTATTATACCTCGCCTCTGCTCCGCTCATGGCAAAAATCTCTCCTTTATAAAATTTATATTTTACGTCAGATGCTTTTTCAAACTCAAGATATTCGTCTGCCGTAAATTTATTTTTGCCGTAGGCAACTTCCGGCTCCCTTACGTAAATCATATTTTTAAGGTACAAAATTAAGAGCGAAAGCAAGGTGTAGACGGCCGCAAATGGGATAAAGCCTCGCAGGTTTTGTATATTTGATTTACAGCGGTTTAACTTCAATCTTTATCGCTCGTCAGCTTTACCTTTCATTTTACAAACAACACAGTTGCAACTCCCTCCGTCTTTTATCACATCTATACAAAATGCGCCGGGTTTTACCGAAGCTCCCTTTGTAGCTACCCATCAATCTGGTGTGCAATTGGTATCTGTTAGAATTAATCCGGCAAAAATCTCTGCAGTACCTGATGCTTTAGAACCGGAGAGCAAAGTTTCATGGAGCAGCTACGGATATTATCTAAAAAAGCGTCCATCTTTCACACTGGATCCTTTGTTTCATGCCGGCACTTATTATGTGCAGGAAGCCAGCAGCATGTTTTTAGAGCATGCCATAACGCAGCGTTGTGATTTAACCAGACCCTTGCGGGTGCTTGATCTTTGCGCAGCCCCCGGTGGAAAATCCACATTGATACAGTCCATTATTTCTGCAGAAAGTCTGTTGGTAAGCAATGAGTTTATTAAAACCCGGGCGACCATCCTCGCAGAAAATATAGGTAAATGGGGTGCCGCTAATGTAATAGTTTGCAACAATGAACCGGCGCACTTTAAACGCCTCCCAAATTTCTTTGACCTGCTGGTGGTAGATGCACCATGCAGTGGCAGTGGCCTGTTTAGAAAAGATCCCGCCGCCATTGAAGAGTGGAGCCTGCAAAATGTGCAGCTTTGCAGTGAGCGGCAAAAAAGAATTCTTACCGAAACGATGGAAAGTCTTAGACCGGCTGGTGTTCTCATTTACTCTACCTGTTCTTATTCCACAGCAGAAAATGAAGACATGCTGGATTGGATTTCATCAAATTTCGCAGTCCAAAGTCTGCCTGTAACAACACAGGCCGATTGGGGAATCGTTGAAACATTTTCGCCCGGTCATAAAAATGCAGGCTATCGATTTTATCCTGATAAATTAAAGGGAGAAGGATTTTTTTTAGCAGTTTTTCAAAAAGCCGGAGAAGAGTTTTCGGGCAAAACGTCAAGGAGTAAAAACAAACCTGCGTTGCTCACACAGCCTGAAAGGGAAATTGTAAACCCATACCTTATATCTGCAGAAAAGTACCAATTACTAAAGTGGAAGGATGAAATATTAGCGCTACCCGCAACGATTACAGACGACTTTTTATTGTTGCAGTCTGTACTCTATTTTAAGAAAGCTGGCGTAAAAGTTGGTACCCTTATTCGCAATACATTAGTGCCGCATCATGAGTGGGCAGTGAGTTCTATTGCGTCGTTAATATTACCAAACGTAGCCTTAGACTTACCTTCGGCGCAGCAGTACCTGCGTAAAAAAGAAATCGAAATTAATACAACTATAAAAGGCTGGGCTATTGTTAGCTATGATAATGTCCCCCTCGGCCTTGTAAAAATATTAACCGGCAGATGCAATAATTATTACCCAAAGGAGTGGCGCATTCTTAACATGTAAGCGGGTTATTGTACCAACTAAATGCCGCATCTTTGCAACCACTAAATTTTTTACATGAAAAATTTATTCGTCATTTTTTTATCGTTGTCACCCTTCTTTGGCTGGGCACAACAGTCACACACAGTGGGTGCCAAAGAAAGTTTATTCTCTATCGGACGTAAATATGATGTTCATCCCAGGGAGTTGGCAGCATACAATAATATTCCATTCGAAACCGGCTTAATCATTGGACAGGTCTTAAAAATTCCTAACAAAAAAAATATGCCGCCGGTAGTAGAAACAGTTGAGGTTGCAAAGACTACCGTTGTAGTGAGCAAGCCTGCCGCCACGGAGCTGCCCAAAGGTTCGTATAATGTGTACCATACCGTGGTAAAAAAAGAAGGCTTGTACGGTATCAGCAAAAAATACAAAGTGAGTATAGAAGAAATTAAGACATGGAACAATCTTAACAGTGATGGCCTCGTGGAAGGTATGCAATTGATAGTGGGCAGGAATGGAAGGACAGCTTCAACAGTGGTTGCAGTACCAGAAAAAAAGGAAGCGGTTGCAGTTGCGGTTCCTGAAGCAAAACCAACAGTGCCAACACCGGTGAAGGAAACTCCAAAGCCTGCACGTGTGGAAGAGGTAAAAAAGGTGAACGGGGGTTTTAATGGTGGTGTATTTAAATCGTTTTATGAAGCCCAGGTTGGCAACAAAAATGCTGCGCAAACCAAGGGACAGGCAGGTATTTTTAAAAGTACCAGCGGCTGGGAAGATGGAAAGTATTATTGCCTGCATAACACTGCTGCTGCAGGTTCTTACATAAAAATTACTAATCCTGTTACTCAAAAGTCAGTATACGCAAAGGTGTTGGATTTGATACCCGACCTCGGCGAAAATCAAGGTCTCATTATACGAATCAGCAATGCTGCTGCAGCCGAGCTAGGCGCAACAACTGCCACTTTTGGATGCACAGTACAATTTTAGGATTATGAAAAGAGCCTCGATTTTAGTTGGTATGATGCTACTTCAGGCAGGAGTATTTGCACAGGGTAATACCAGCAAAGAAAATTTTTCAGTGCTCTTTAACAACGCTCACACGCCGGTAAAAAACCAGGGACAAACCGGAACCTGCTGGTCATTTTCAACCACGGCGGTGCTGGAAAGCGAAATGCTTAAGCGATCAGTGGCTCACCCAGACTTAAGTGAAATGTTTACGGTGCGAAACATCTACCTGGAAAAAGCAAAAAATTATCTGATGCGCCAGGGCACTGCACAGTTTGCCGAGGGGAGCCTGGGCCACGATGTGATAAGAGCTGTGGCAGCTTATGGTGCCGTACCTGAAGATGCGTATTCAGGCTTGAAGCCAAATGAAACAAAATACGATCACGCCCAACTCACCAAAAGCTTAAAAGCTTATCTCGATAAATTATTGCTTACTAAACCCCTTGTTACATACTGGCAAACCGGGTTCAATGAAATACTAGACGCACATCTTGGCAAACTGCCCGGTGCCTTTACTTACAACCAGCAAATTTATACACCCACTTCCTTTGCAAAAGATGTAGTGAAATTTAGTGCAGACGATTTTGTAAATATCACCTCCTTTACTCATCAACCTTTTTACCAACCTTTTATACTGGATGTGCCGGATAATTTTAGCAATGGTTCTTATTACAACCTACCAATGGATGAGTTGCTGCTAACCATTACTGCAGCGCTAGAGAATGGGCACACCATATTGTGGGATGCCGATGTGAGCAACAATGGCTTTCGCCAGGACCTGGGAATAGCGTTGTTCTTAAATAGTGCAACCTCATCAGACAACATCTCCGTAAATACCCCCGAGGAAAAGTGGGATGTAGAGCTAAGGCAATCTTTGTTTGAAAATCTTACCACACAGGATGACCACCTTATGCAAATAACAGGCGCTGTACTTTCCAAAGATGGCAAAATGTTTTACACAGTGAAAAACTCCTGGGGGCTTGTGGGGCCTTACAAAGGGTTCATCCAGGTAAGTGAGGCTTATCTAGCCATAAACACCATAAGTTTGGTTTTCCCTAAAGCTGCGTTAAGTGCTGCGTTACTTCAGAAATTAAACTAACACAGCCCTGCTTTCAGATCTGTTCGCTTGATTGAAAACGATAACCTCTCAAAAAATCCTCTGCCAACATTCTTTTTTTACCTTCCAGTTGAAGATCAAGAATTTTAATATAACCATCGCCGCAGGCGAATTGTAAAAATGTTTTTTTATCAGTTTCTAAAACTGCGGGGAGTACAGCCGGCTTGCTGTATACTTTTTCAGCTTTAAATACCTTCAATTTCTTACTTTCCAAAAACGTAAAAGCAGTGGGGTAGGGAGACAGGCCTCTGATAAAATTGTAAACATCTTCTATGCTGCTATTGAAATCTATCTGGCAGGTTTCGGTGAGTAGTTTTGGTGCGTGTTTAAGCGAATGATGAAGGGATGTAGGAGAAGGGCTTGCTAACTTTCCCTCCTCATGTATTGACCCTTTACCCTTGACCCTTGACCATTGTGGCTTTTCCACCAATGATCCCTCCGCCAAGCCCATTACAGTTTCTACCAACACTTCTGCGCCGATATCCTTCATACGATCGTGAACATCTGCAACATTGTCTTCTTCTCCTATCGGAAACGATTGTTGTAATAAAATATCACCCGTATCAATTTCATGCTTCAATTTAAAAGTAGTAACTCCTGTTTCTTTTTCGCCGTTAATCACCGCCCAGTTAATAGGTGCTGCACCCCGGTATTGTGGCAATAAACTCCCATGTAGATTTACAGTCCCCATTGGCGGCATGTTCCAAACCACTTCTGGCAGCATTCTAAAGGCAACCACAATTTGCAGGTCGGCCCTTAAAGACCTTAGCTCTCCGAGGAATTCCGGGTTCTTTAATTTTTCGGGCTGCAGTACCCGAAGCTGATGATCTAATGAATACTTTTTTACAGCACTTTGTTGTAGTTGCATACCACGACCACCTGGTTTATCAGGGGCAGTAATAACGCCAACAATATTGCAGCCCGCTTTTACCAATGCTTCTAAAGATGCCACGGCAAATTCCGGTGTGCCCATAAATACGATCTTCAATTGTTTAAAGTCCTGCATGCTGGCGAAGTTAAAATAAGATTGTGTTGCAGGCCAGTAGTTTAAAAACTTTTAGTGTGTCATGGGCTTATGGGCTAAGAATTAAAGCTGGGTTTATCTCTTAGGTTGATTTCCATCTTACAAATGTGTTGACTATTTTAGTAAATAAAATTTTCTGATCATGAAATCTTGTTTACTAATGCTGATTGGCTTTTTTTTAGCAACTGCAGATACTTCTGCACAGCTTAAGACCCGTTTCAAAAAGGATCCAGTGATAAACATGCAAATAAAGCCTGCTAAAGTAACGCCGAAAATTTCTTATGACCCAACCGTTGTAAAAAATGAAATAGACAGTTTGCTAAATAAGTGTTTAGAGAAATACATTACTTCGCCCAATACGACAGAAACCTGGACTGAAATCAAAAATGAATTTTACAACATCATCTTGCCCTACTTCCGCTCCGGGCAATTGCTTGGTACAAAACCCGGGCTCCTTTTATACATACAAATTGGACATTGTACGTTCTGGGTTTGCCTTCAATGTCAGAAAAATTTACCTGCCAGTGATTGGGCATAGAGAAACTGCCATTTGATTTTGCACTTTGAAATTTAATATTGCCGACGAAGCCACTGGCTA
>JAYTBG010000266.1:0-20249 GCA_043737055.1 Chitinophagaceae bacterium
CGCCAATCGCTCCCGCCGGCAGATTTGCCCACTACCGCATAACGCCCGTCTTTTGACAGCGAAAAAACTGCAAGGGATGTGGTGCCTTCGGCAGAAAATTTATTAGGGTCTAACACTAATTCGGGCTTTCCGTTAAGCCCCTTCTGGCGATACAAAATGGATTGATTTTGCAACCCTTCATTCTTGTAGAAATAGTAATAATCCTTGTTTCGAAATGGTGAAGAAAATTTGGGGTAGTTATTTAGTTCCTGCAACTCGTTAAACCATTGTTTTCGATAAGGTATCTTGTCTAAATAACCAAAGGTGACTTCGTTTTGACTGGTGACCCAGTCTTTGGTCTCGGTGCTTTTGTCGTCTTCCAGCCAGCGATAAGGATCGGGTACTGAGGTGCCAAAATATTGGTCTACCTGGTTGTCTTTTTTTGTTTCAGGATATTTTAACTGGCCCATACTGTAAAGAGATGAAAGGCTGAGCAGGCCTAACGACACGATCATTTTCATGCTTAAATTTTTTTTATGAAGTTACCAACAAAATAAAGTAATTGTAAAGGTTGGCCGTATTAAAAATTTAGTGTGTAATTTCGACGCATTTTAAAATCGTACTATATCAACCCATAACTCAACAGAATATTTACCAGGCATGAAAAAAACAGTTACCAGGATTGGGATATTAAGTAGCGGCGGTGATAGTCCGGGAATGAATGCCGCCATCAGAGCTGTAGTAAGAACGGGAATATATCATGGTTTGGAAGTATATGGTGTCATGCGTGGCTACAGCGGTATGGTAGAAGATGATATCATCAAGATGGAGAGCCGAAGCGTCGCCAACATCATTCAACGAGGCGGAACCATTTTGAAAACAGCCCGCTGCAAAGAATTCTTTGAGCCTGAGGGGAGAAGGAAGGCTTACGAAAATCTAAAGAAAAGAGATATTAACGGTTTGATCATTTTAGGTGGCGATGGGAGTTTTAGAGGAGCCCAGATTTTTAGCAATGAATATGACATTCCCTGCATTGGCCTGCCAGGCACGATTGATAAGGATATAGCAGGTACCGATTTTACAATTGGTTTCGACACTGCGGTGAACACAGCAGTACAAGCCATTGACAAAATAAGAGATACGGCCGATGCCCACGACCGCTTGTTTGTAATAGAAGTAATGGGCAGAGATGCAGGCTATATTGCTTTGCATAGCGGCATTGCCACAGGCGCAGAAAATATCCTTATACCAGAGCGTAAGACGGATATGACTGACATACTCGCATCCCTTGAAGAAAAAGAAAAAAGAAAAAAACTTGTAAATCTTATTGTGGTTGCCGAAGGCGATGGCTTTGGTGGGGCAACTGAAGTGGCGAAGATCATCAAAGAAAAACTACCCAACTTAGAAATCAGGGTGGCTATTCTTGGTCATATACAACGAGGAGGCTCGCCTACCTGTATGGACAGGCTCCTGGCAAGCCGCATGGGCTACCATGCAGTAGAATGCCTGATAGAAGGCAGGCACAATGTTTTTGTAGGAATTGTAAACAACAAAATGCACTACATTCCGCTTGATGAAGCCGTAAAGAAAAAACAGGGCATCGGCCAGGAATGGATGAAAATAGTAAAAATCTTATCTTCCTAACATCGTTTGAGCCGGTGCTTACTTACAGCGTAAAGCCCGGCTTTTATTTTACTCACAAATTTTGATCTCCTAAATAAAAATAAAGCATGAGTCACAACATCAACAAGTATTTGCACCAGGACATGGATAAGTCTGCAGGTTTTGAACATTCACAAAAGAAAACCAAGATTGTAGCCACGGTCGGCCCCGCCTGCGATACTTACGAAAAGTTATTATCACTGGTAAAGGCGGGCGTGAATGTATTTCGCCTTAATTTCTCCCACGGCTCTCATGAAGATAAAATTGACGTAATAGACAAGATCCGTACGATCATAAAAAACGAACCTTACAACATTGCTATTCTTGGCGATTTGCAAGGCCCTAAAATACGTGTAGGCGATCTTGAAGATGGAAAGGTTTTTTTACAAGAAGGTGACGAAGTGGTTTTTACCACAGAAAAAATGATTGGCACAAAACAGAAATTGTATGTGTCTTATCCCAACCTGGCCACAGATGTAAAGCCTGGTGAGCGTATCTTTTTAGATGATGGTAAAATGGAATTGAAGGCACTGGAAGTACTCAATGACACAGAAGTAAAACTCAGTGTAACGCTGGGTGGCATGCTGTTTCCAAAAAAAGGAGTGAATTTCCCGGATAGTGGTTTAACCATGCCTTCTCTCACAGAAAAGGATATTGCAGACCTGGAATTTATCATAGATCATAAGTTAGATTGGGTAGCACTCTCCTTCGTGCGCAAAACTGCCGACATCGTTGACCTCAAAAAACGCATCAGGGATAGAAACAGTAAAATAAAAGTTATTGCCAAAATTGAAATGCCGGAAGCTCTTAAAAACCTCCGTGATATTATTGTAGAAAGTGATGGCATCATGGTAGCACGTGGCGATTTGGGTGTTGAAATTCCTATCGAAAAAGTTCCTGTTATACAAAAAGACATTATTCGCAAATGCATGCACAGGGCCAAGCCTGTTATTGTAGCAACGCAAATGATGGAAAGTATGCTGGACAGAACAAAGCCTAACCGCAGTGAAGTAAGTGATGTGGCCAACGCAGTGTTGGAAGGAGCCGATGCAGTGATGCTCAGCGGCGAAACAGCAACAGGCTCTTACCCTACCCTTGTGGTAGAAACAATGAGTAAGATCATTATGGAAGTAGAAAAAACATTGTACGAATACGATAGGGATGATATTCTTACACCACAGCCTCACTCTCCATCTTTCTTAAGCGATGCCATTTGCTACAATGCATGTAGCCTTTCTAAAGATGTGCGTGCACAGGCATTAATTGGAATGACGCAGAGTGGTTATACAGCGTTTATGCTTAGCAGTTACAGACCAAAAGCCCCGCTGTACATTTTTAGTAAAGAACGTAGCCTGATAAGTCAACTGAGTTTGAGTTGGGGTGTGCGTGCATTTTATTACGCAGAAGAAGAAAGCCTTGATGATATTATTTCTGACCAGATAGGTATTTTAAAGGAAAGAGGTTTTGTAAAAACGGGCGACGTAATTATCAATACAGGAAGCACACCCGTAAACCTCCATTTGCCCACAAACATTATCAAAATAACAAAACTAGATTAACTCAATCAACATAAAAGAAACGCTGTATAAAGTAGATTTATACAGCGTTTCTTTTTTAATAAACCATAATTACTATGGCCAAATGCAAATGATAATGGCAGCAATAATATTACCCGCAAATGTGTAGCCTCCATTAATCCAATGCAAACCAGCAGGGAGCTTTTCATACAAGTAAGATTGCTGATGGCTATACACCCAAAACACAGACCCGTGAGTGTGCCTAGCTTTACCCCACTCATTACGGTATTTGCCAGTTGCAATTTATTTTGCAAAATGCCAAGGCCGACAACATTTAGCATGATTACAAGAAATGAGAAAAGCATCAAAATACCCATGCCCTTTGTGGCGGCGGGGTCGCTGGCGTCGATTCTTGTGAGAGCCAGCCACCTGGGTGCAAAAAGTATTTTAGAATACCACATAGCGCCGAGCGCAAAATAAGCGAGTGCTCCTGCAAGCACAGCCAGCCAGTTGATTTTCAGGGATAAATAGTGTGTTGATGTTTGTTGGTTTAAGTTAAAGAATATCAAAATACAAATAGTTTCTCTTTTTCCAAATACCAACACCATGGATTTTTAAGCTTCCTCTTGTATAAATTTTAGCAGGTTTCTCCGGGCGGTATTTTTTATTTTACGCTGAAAAAAACTATTCCAGCCCAGTAACATTCCGCTTAGCCCCAAAGCTTGTGCACTCCATTTGTGCAAGCTAAACCCATCACTGTGCTCCATGATTTTTCCATCTTCTATCTTCATGTGTGCCTTCACGTTATTAACTACTGTTTTGCCGGTGGTAGAGAACGTGTAGGTGGCTACCCAATCGCAAGTGTAATAGTTATCGCCCAAATCTTGAATGTTACCAAAGGTCAACGAAAAATCTTTGGCCCTTTTGCACAACATTCTCCACATAGCCATGGCCTCCTGCGCCTGTAATAGATCAAATGCCGGATCAAAAAAAACGACTTCGTCATCGTAACAGGAGTTCATTCCTTCCGCATCCAACTTTTGAAAGGAAGTATAAAACTTAGTAATCAATTGTTCAGGAGTATGCATCTGCATGTCGTTTTGTTTCGGTAAATTTAGTCATCTAAATTTAAGATTATATGCAAAGGAGAATCCTCTTGTTAATGTTACTAGGGCTATCATTTAGTGCTATCGCACAAAATGCCGACAGTACCTGGTTTGTAAATAACTATGTGAAAAAAGAATTGTACATACCCATGCGGGATGGGGTAAAACTTTTTACAAGCTTTTACATTCCAAAAGAGGGGTCAGAGAAACACCCCTTTCTCTTAACACGCACACCTTACTCTTGCGCACCTTATGGCGAAGAAAGATTTATAAAATTTTGGGATAACTACCGGATGCAATATGCAAGGGAAAACTACATTTTTGTGCTGCAGGATGTTCGTGGGCGCTACATGAGCGAAGGCGTTTTTGAAGATGTTCGGCCTTTTAATAATAATAAGACAGGCAAAATGATCGATGAGGCCAGCGATACTTATGATGCAGTAGACTGGATGGTTAAAAACATTGCTAACAACAACGGAAACGTTGGCGTCTTTGGCACTTCCTACCCTGGCTTTTACAGCACGCAGGCCGCACTGAGTGGTCACCCCGCAATAAAGGCGGTTAGCCCGCAGGCTCCTGTAACAGACTGGTTCATTGGGGATGACTTTCATCACAACGGTGCTTTTTTTCAAATGGATGCTTTTGCCTTTTACCCCGTTTTTGGAAAGCCGCACCCGGTGCCTACAAAAAATTATAGCGAGGGCTTTTCATCACCCATCAAAGACAATTACAAATTTTTTCTGGAAGCTGGCACGCTAAAAAATCTCAGTAATATGATTGGTGATAGCATTCGCTTTTGGCATGAAATGATGGCTCATCCAAATTATGATGCGTGGTGGCAAGCCCGAAATGCAAGAACCGGGTTATACAACGTAAAACCGGCCATGCTTTGGGTAGGCGGATTATTTGATGCGGAAGATTGTTGGGGTGCATGGAATAGTTACAAGGCAACGGAAACGCAGAGTCCCGAAACAAATAACAAGATAGTGATGGGCCCATGGTATCATGGTCAATGGAGCCGTGAAGGAAGCTACCTGGGAAATGCCAATTTTGGGAGCAACACCTCGGCCTATTATCAATCGCAAATTGAAGTGCCATTTTTTCAACATTATTTACAGGGGAAGGGAACTGTTGCAGACATCAGCAAAGCAACTATTTTCTTTACCGGCGAAAACAAATGGCGGAAGATGGATAGTTGGCCTGCCAGCAACACTAGTTTCAAAAAAATGTATATCGGTGCAAACGAGAGCCTGAGCTTTAATGAACCCCCGCAGGTTCGTCCGGCCTTTTACGAATACATAAGCGACCCTGCCAAACCAGTTCCTTACACAGAAGATGTGCACAACCGCCGTACGAGGGAGTACATGACAGACGATCAGCGTTTTGCCAGCCGCAGGCAAGATGTACTCAGTTTTGAAACGAAAATTTTGGAAGAAGACCTTACGCTTGCTGGTCCTGTAATTGCGAATCTTTTGACAAGCATTTCTACCACTGACGCAGACTTTGTGGTAAAAATTATAGATGTATTTCCAGATGACTTCAGCTATCCTGAGAATGCAGTGACGAATGATCGCAGATATCCTATGGGTAGCTACCAACTGCTTGTGCGTGGAGAGATCATGCGTGGTAAATTTAGAAACAGTTTTAGTACGCCCAAACCTTTTGTACCCAATACCGCTACCAACGTTAAGTTCGAGCTGCCAGATGTTGCTCACACTTTTAAAAAGGGACATAAGCTGATGATACAAATACAAAGCAGTTGGTTCCCCCTAGCAGACAGAAACCCTCAGAAGTTTACAGATATTTACAAAGCGACGGAAAAGGATTTTCAGAAAGCAACCATCCGTATTTTCGGCGGTAGCAATGGCAGTTCTTTTACGCTTCCTATCATAAAATAAATATGAAAATAATTTTCAGTATTGGGCTGATTGCTCTTTTATCCATCCATGCCGCAGCCCAAGAAAAACTAAACCTGGTGCCAATGCCTGCAGAGGTTTCGATGGTTGTCGGGGCGGCGTCCTACCCCATCACCAAACAAACAAAGATCATACTGCAGGACGACGGACTGGCACGCACTGCCACTTTTTTAAATGATTACCTGCAATTGAAGCTAGGATATACATTAGAAGTGGTTACCGCCGGCAAAGCATCTGTCGGCATATTTTTAAAAAAAGCTATCCTGCCATCGTCCAAACCCGGAAGCTATCAGCTCATGGTAAATGAGCAAGGTGTTTCCATTACCGGGGAAACAAATCGTGAAATATTTTATGGTATTCAAACATTGTTGCAACTACTCACTCCCGTACCAAAAGCTATAGGAAACGATGCGAATGATTTTGCACTACCCTACTTGTCCATCAAAGACTACCCACGCTTTGCCTACCGTGGCATGCACCTGGATGTTGCCCGCCACTATTTTCCGGTTGCCTTTATAAAAAAATACATTGATTACCTGGCAGCCTACAAGTTCAATACGTTTCACTGGCACCTAACGGATGACCAGGGATGGAGAATAGAAATAAACAAATATCCCAGGCTCACGTTGGTTGGGGGTTTTAGAAACGGAACCATCATTGGCCGCTATCCCGGCACAGGCAACGACAGCCTGCGGTATGGAGGATTTTACACACAAGCCGAAATTAAGGAAGTAGTGCAGTATGCAACTGAAAGGCATATTGATGTGATACCAGAAATAGAAATGCCGGGCCATGCTTCAGCAGCTATTGCGGCGTATCCGATGTTGAGTTGTTTCCCAAAAGAGAGTACAAAGATTTCAGAAAGTACACCCTGGGCCGGCACACGCAAAGGAAAACAAGTGCAGCAAACCTGGGGTGTGTTTGAAGATGTATTTTCTCCCACAGAATATACATTTGGTTTTTTACAAGATGTAATGGATGAAGTCATAGCCTTGTTTCCCTCAAAGTACATTCATATTGGAGGAGATGAGTGTCCCAAAGAATCATGGAAGCGATCCCCCTTTTGCCAGCAGCTTATCAAAGAAAAGAAATTGAAAGATGAACATGGGCTGCAGAGTTATTTTATACAGAGAATGGAAAAATACATCAACAGTAGAGGGAAAGAAATTATTGGGTGGGATGAAATATTAGAAGGTGGTCTTGCCCCAAACGCTACGGTTATGAGCTGGCGTGGAGAAGAGGGAGGTATTGAAGCGGCCAAACAGAATCATGACGTGGTGATGACCCCGGGAGGTTGGGTTTATTTTGATCACAGCCAAAGCAGCAATGAAGACAGTGTAACTATCGGGGGATATACGCCGCTGGAAAAAGTGTACAGTTATGAGCCTATCCCCGCAGCATTGGCAGCCGACAAGGAACAATATGTTCTTGGTGCCCAAGCCAACTTGTGGACTGAATACATAAAGAGCCCGTCAAAAGTAGAATACATGCTCTTCCCCCGGATAGCCGCATTGAGTGAAGTGTTATGGACACAAAAAGCAAAAAAAAACTGGGAAAATTTTGAAAGCCGCTTACCTGCTATTTTAAACAGATTGGAAAATGAAAAAATAAACTACAGTAAAGCGTTTTACGAATTAAAAGCAACGGTTTTGCCAACAGAAAATTATGAGGGAATGCTTTGGAAATTGGAATCTAAAATAAATGAGCCAATACAGGTGAATTTAAACGGGGGAGATTCTGTGTGGGTTTATCAAACTCCACAACTTATTTCAAATACCACAACAGTGGCCACCGCAAGTTTTAAAAGCATGAAACTTTCCCAAAAGTTCTCCTTTAATAAGGCCACCGGAAAACCGATTACGCTTGCAAATGAAGCCAGCAAAGGCTTTCCCGGAGATGGCGCCTTCACCTTAGTTAATGGTGTACAAAATGAAAAGGCCTTGAGCAGGTCGATGGAATTTCTCGGTTTTGCCGGCAAAGATTTGGAAGCTGTAATAGATCTTGGGAGTGTACAACCGGTAAACGAAATTATTTTACATGCCTTTGAGCAAAGGGGAAGCTGGATATACCGACCTGTATCTGTATCATTTTACAGCAGTGAGAACGGCAAAGATTTTAGCCTTCTCCAGCAGGTAAACTCTAACCTGGCTAAAAGCCATTTGCAATACAGTGTTCGTAAAAAAGCAACGGCCAGGTTTATAAAAGTAGTCGCCAAAAATCTTGGAACAATTCCATCGGGCATGGCCGGCAGCGGAAATCCTGCCTGGTTATTTGTCGATGAGATAGAAGTGAAATAATTTAGTTTAACCTGTAAGAAAGAGCACTGCTGTTGTTCATACCAAATATTATCCTGTTATCAAATTGCAGCATGGCTCTTACGTTACCTTGCACGTTCAAACCGCTTTGCCACTGTGGTAAATAATTAAAGTTTCCTTTGCCATCTCCTAACAGAAGCATGCCATGGTTGGCATCATACCTGCTAAATTTTATCCGGGTGTGAGTGTTGTTTCCCGCAAGCAAAAGATCCAACCTGCCGTCCTTATTGGCATCTAAAGACAAAATACTATGCACTGGCGCATACTGCGCTTCTACAGGCAGCTGTTTTGAGGCAAAGCCATCACCGGTATTTTCCAGGTAGATCGTTTCAAGATTAGTTGCATGCAGCTCCTGCACAGCTTCAAGTTGTTCTTTTGTAAACATACTGCTATATGTTACATCAGCATATTCTGTATAGTTTAAAAATTTCTTGTTTAAAATAGGAACCTGTTGCACCACATCATCCCGGGAAAAAGCGGGGTAAGAGGTATCGCCAATAAAATAATACAGGAAAGGATCGATCGAACCATTGCCATCAAAATCTTTAAAGTAAAGACTCATAGGCTTTTTTTCGCTGGCTGTAAATTGATTGTTCCAACCCTGGTTGCCCAGCACAATATCCAGGTCGCCATCCTTGTCAAAGTCTGCAGCATGTATTTTATTCCACCAGCCCTTTAAATAAGCTTTAAAGTAAGTAGAAGAAGCGTCCACAAGCTTGCCTTGCTGGTAAAGGAATAGTTTTGGTTCCATCCACTCTCCCACGATCAGCAAGTCTTTTGAAGCATCCTTGTTTACATCTATCCACAGGGCATCGGTTACCATACCTATCTGTTGAAGAGAAGAAGCAATATTTTTTGTGGTATCGACAAAATTTGCTTTGCCATCATTCAATAAAATTTTACTCTCCGGGTTTGAGGGATATTTCCCCGGCACGCATCTGCCGCCAACAAAAAGGTCTGTGTCTCCATCGGCATCAATATCGTTGGCTGTTACGCAAGCAGTGCTGACCAGCATTACAGGCACTGCATTGGCTTTTTTGCTAAAATTTCCCTGGCCATCATTTAAGTACAATCTATCCTGCAATGCATTCTCATTTTCTAAAAATTCATAACCTCCGCTGCCCACATACAAATCCGTATCCCCATCATTATCTGCATCAAAAAATGCAGCGGCCACATCTTCACTCACAGCGTCTGTCGCAAATGAAGGTTGGACTTTTGCAACAAAAGTTCCCTTAGATGTTTGTAAAAACAATTGAGCTGACTGGCCCTTTGCGCCACCGATGAACAGATCTTCTTTGCCATCCTTATTTACATCTGCCATGGCCATGCATGGACCCTGCCTTGATAAATATCCCGGCAACAAACTCTGTACAGTAAAATCATTGAACTCATTTTCGATATGCCTGAAACTGATTGCCGAAGAGTCTATCGAAAATAAAACCGGAGGTTTGTTTTGGTTGTAAGTCCATAGCTCTGTTGCTTCGCTTTGCAAGAGAGTCAGGGTCTGATTGGCATCAATATTTGTGAGCAGCTGCGTCTTATTGTTGCCCCAAATTATTCTTATAGAATCCATTGAGGAAATTTTTCCCAGGCCAATATTAAGTACGGCATCTACACTGGAGCAGTAACCTCGCACCGGTGTTTGCTCATGGTAAAATATTTTTCCTTTGGCCATTGCATAAATCTTTGCCCCGGTACCACCGATGTTGCCCTTTACACCCTGTAGCTGAATCTTCAGAAAATTATTTTTCGCTATTTTATCTGCATTGTTTTGATAAATGCCTGCATAGTCATCTGTATTGTTGGTTACAATATCCATGTCACCATCATTGTCAAGGTCTGCATAAGCGGCACCATGCGATAATGTTTTTTTTTCGAGGCCCCAATCGATTATTTTGTTTATGAATTTGTCTTCACCAATATTCTGATAAATATAATTGCCTGTTTTAATAGAGGGCATATGGGATATATACTCTGCGGCACTTACCGCTGGTGCACCCTGCTGCATCTTCATAGACTGATCTATGGAATATTTTATAAACTGTATGTCGGTATTATCTCTTTTATATCCATTACTTACAAAAAGATCTTTACGGCCGTCGTTGTCAAAGTCACATAATAAGGGACTCCAACTCCAGTCTGTATTAGATACACCAGCTAGCTGACCTATCTCACTAAAGCTACCATCTCCATTATTTTTTTGCAAAGAATTTTTCATGTATTGATAGGGCATGCCTTTTTGAAATAGCAAGTTATATTGATCAAATCCATCTGTGCCCATGTGCATCTTTTGTGCATGGTTGTCTTCAGGAAGCATGTCTAACTCTATGAGATCGGGCAAGGCATCATTGTTATAATCGGCCACATCGATACCCATTGCATAAAGCGATGTATGAGCAAAACTTTTATTCAACTGTTCGGTGAAACTTCCGTCACCATTGTTTACAAAATAATAGTTGGGTTCTTTAAAATCATTAGCAATATAAATATCTGGCCAACCATCCTGGTTGATGTCTGCCGTACTCACGCCCAGGCTAAAACTGAGTACATTGGAAGTGATCCCTGCTGCTGCAGACACATCTACAAAACGACCATTGTCGTTGCGAAATAATTTATTGCTGAGTACACTGTCAGCAGGCAGTTCCCGCAATTGAACATACTCAATTTTTCCTTTAGAAAACTCCGGGGTAGATTGATTGATCAGGATCATATCAAGATCATCATCCTTATCATAATCAAAAAAAGAAGCTTGTGTAGAATATCCGGCATCGTCTAAACCATAAGCGGCGGCCTGCTCAGAAAAAGTAAGGTCACCGTTGTTTATGTACAACAGATTTTTTCGATAACTGCTATTGGATAGGCCTGACCGGCAAATATAGATGTCCAGTTTTCCATCCTGATTTATATCCACCATCGTAGCACCCGTGCACCATCCTTCTTTTAAAGCTATTCCCGACTGGGGAGTGATGTCTTCAAATTTAAACCCACCCTTATTTATGTACAAGCGATTCTTCACCATATTTCCGGTGAAACATATATCTGCCAGGCCATCGTTGTTTATATCCCCAACAGCCACGCCACCCCCATTGTAAAAATAGGGATACAGCACAATGTTGAAGGCCGGGTTATCCTCTTTTAGAAGGTTCCGAAAATTGATGCCTGTTCTATCTTTCGATAATTTGGTGAAGAGTTTCACGGGCTTCCCGTGGCAGGAAATAAGCAAGGTTGCAAGCAAACAACAGTAAAAAAAGTAAGCACGCATCACTTTAAATTTATAAACATTTAAAAAAGCCACCCAAAGAATTGAGTGGCTTATTAATTGCTATTATGAGAAAAAAATCTGGTGTTTTATTGCTTATCCCACCACAATCTTGTACTACCATTATCAGGGCCACCCAACGTGGCAATTGCTTCTGGCAGTGCAGGATTGTTGGCTTCTGCGGCTGGCATGTTAATGCGTCTTACAAATGTGCCTGCCGGAATTTTGCCACCACTATTATTTATCACTACCGGAAATAATTTGGGATAGCCTGTCCTTCTGAATTCGCTCCAGGCCTCCTGTCCGTCAGGATACATACTTATCCATTTCTGCGTTATGATCCTTTCCAAGTTTTCTGCAAATGTGCCAGCGCCATTCCATTTAATCGTAATGGTACTCAAATAGGGCGAACCTGTCAATACATTATTTTGTCCGGGTGTAACCGCCTTGGGATCCATATACTGCATGGGCTTTAAAATTGCATTATTACAGTAGGCAACCGCAGAACCTAAACCATATTGGTTAAAGGATCGCTGAATTCCAGTCTCGTAATTTTCCTGAGCGTTACCTGCGCCGCTCCATCCACGAAGTGCTGCTTCCGCCTTCAAAAAGGAGGCTTCGGCGCAAGTCATCATTTGGGCAAAATTGGAGAAGGTTGCCAACTTTGAATAATCTCCATAACGGCTTTTAGCATCAATGTTTACGCCTTGCCTTATGCCTTTGTATTGTCCCAGCACTGTGGCATCATCAGCAGGCACAGCATATTTAGGAAGACGGGGATCTGCGTAACCCCCCATGATAGATTCTACAGGCGCTCCTAATCTTACATCACCCCACTCATTGTTCATCACATTTAGCGGGTGATTACTTCCAAGAGCGATGTTGAAGTTATCCGCATTGCTATTTAAAAGGCCGGCTGCATTTGCAAGCGCAGCCTCTCCTTCAGTCTTAGCTTTAGCTGCATCAACTTTTGCAATTCTCACGGCCAGGCGCAAACGAAGTGTATTGGCAAAGCGAACCCATTTGCTATAGTCTCCTGCATACACCAAATCAGATTTCTTGAAAGTGGCATTGGCAGTCTGCGCTAGTTTTGGTGTGAGGATATTGATAGCTTCTGCCAGGTCTGCAAAAAATGCGGTGTAGGCTGCTTGCTGACTGTCGAACTCTACACTGAGATCAGGATTTACCAGCCGGTATTTTGTATAAATGATGGGACCAAAAATATCGCTCACTCTATGCATGGCTTCCACTTTAATAATTTTAGCCATCGCATAAATTTCAGGAGCCGTGGTTTTTGTAACAGCCTCCACTTTAGAAATTGGCAGCATTACATTTGAATAGGCCGGCTGGTAAGCCCAGGTGTTCCAACCATCTACCAGGTCGTAAGTCATGTTGTTGCTGTTGCCTCTAAAAGGTGTTGGAGGCATCATGTAACCTGAGTAAACATCACCCATGAGGTTTTGCTGAAGCTGCGTAATCCAGGCTGGAGAATTTACGTAGATATTTTTTTGTGCATCCTGAAGCGAGCCCACTATCAGGGCGCCATCAGGATCTAATTCCTGGTCAGATACTCCGTATGGATTATTATTATATTCCTCGAAATTTTTGGTGCAACTGCTAAATCCAATTAGCATAACCAGGCATATCAGAGCGAGGATGTTTCCTGTATAAATTGATTTTTTCATAAACAAATAGTTTAAAAGTTTTACAGAGACATTTTAAGATTCATACCAAAACTTCTTACAGGCGGCAAGCCAAACACATCTATACCTTGCAGGCCATTACCAGTACTCATGCTGGTTTCAGGATCGAAGGGTGCTTTTTTTGTAAAGAAAAATAAATTTTTGCCTACCAATAATATCTGCAAATCTTTGATGGTTTTACTCTTTAATTTTATTCTATATCCAAGCGCCAGTTCCTGCAATCTTACACTGGATGCATCGTACATATAATATTCTGTGATACCGTCTCGCCCACCAACAGTAGTGTAAAAAGCTTCTGCAGGAATTTTGCCAGCATAGGTTCCGCCGCCAATTTTGGAAGCAGTTATATCTACCCCACCATTTCTACGTGCATCGGCACTTGCAGCGCTCACGCCATATTGATCTAAAACTGCTTGCGTAATACTCATTACTTTGCCGCCAAAGCGTCCATTGATCAGTGCACTCGCTGTAAAACTTTTATAAGCGAAAGAGTTGCTCCATCCTAACACCAACTTTGGATTGGGATTTCCTACCACATCAAAGTCGCCAGCCTGCGGTTTACCTGTCAGCGGATCTACCACGATGTTGCCTGTGGCATCTCTCAAAAACTTTTTCCCTTTGATGTCGCCAAAACTTCCGCCCTGAGAAATAACGAGAGCATAATTATTTACACCTGCGCCGGTTATTTCGTATTTGCCTCCTAACTGTGGCGTGAGCTCCAGGATTTTATTTTTGTTGCTTGTAATATTCAGCGATGTAGTCCATTTTAATTGCCTGCTGAGATTGGCATTGTAATCTATTGTTGCTTCGATACCCGAATTTTGGATATCGCCCGCATTTAAATTAAAAGTATTGACCCCGGCACCCGGAGTAGGTGAAGCCAGCTCAAAATACTGATTCTTGGTGTTGGATTTATACCAGGTGACATCAAACCCAAGTTTGTTTTTTAAGAAACGCCACTCGGTTCCTATTTCTATTGATGTAGAGGACTCAGGTTTTAAATAAGTTCCTGGTAAATTAGAAATCTGGCTGGGAACATAATTTCCATTTCTATAAATATTTTCCCGGTTGTAGGTAGAATAAACGTCTACATCATTTCCCACCTCGGCATACGCTCCACGTATTTTTGCAAAGCTAACTGCAGCGGGCATTTTTATAATCTCACTGAGTATAGCGTTTGCCCCCACAGATGGATAAAAGTAAGAGCTGTTAGGTGTATAAGCCAGCGTAGATGACCAGTCGTTCCGGGCAGTTAAGTCAATAAAATATTTGTTATCAAAATTTAAATTCACACTGCCAAAAACAGATTGTACCTGCTTTCTTCTTCCTGCCTGGTAAAAGGTAGAACCGCTTCCGGGGGTAAGGTTCATGTTTCCTATACTGAAATTATTAGCGTTTACGAGCCCGCCACCTTTTGAGTCAAAAAAATCCTGGTAGCCAACGTGGAGGTCTTGTATGCTCGAACCGAGGTTTGTTACCAGTCCAAATTTTTCAACAATTTGTTTTGTGTAAGAAAGGATTACATCACCGTATAGTTGCGTGTTGTCTATTTTGTCCGATGTATACCTGCCATTGGCATCTGCAAGAGTTCCCTGCGTACCGGCAGAGGCCTTCAACTCGTAATCAGTGCTTGATTTATCTACATTACCCCTCGCCTGGATATTAAGGTCTTTGGCTATCTGGTACTTTAAGGCAAGGGAACCAAATACACGAAAAAGCTTATCATCTGTAAGATTCCTGTTTAATACCCAAAACGGATTTTGTTGATTGTCATCACCGGTAAGGCCGGCATCTGCATTGATGTTCCACCAATTTTGCAACATCACATTGCGGCTCGGGCTCAGGTATTCATAGTTATTTTTAAACTTATTAAAATCCTGGCCGCGGGGTAAAATATACAGACCGCTTAATGCATTGTAGTAAAGTCCGCTCGTGGGTCGGTTGTGTACTTTTTGGGAAGCTAATATAACGTTGGCATCTAAAGTGAGTTTATCGTTTAGCATTTTCATTGTTTCCCGCAAGGCGAAATTGTGCCGGTTAAAAGTATTGGTGGGTAATATTCCGTTACTATTGGTGTTGCTGTAAGAGAAATAGGTTTGTGCCTTTTCTGTACCTCCACTTACAGATAAACTATTTATCCAGGTGGAACCGGTTTCGAAAAAAGAATTTACATGATCTGGAGACTTGCCGGTTGGCCCCCAGCTAAAGCTGCCTGCACCGGCCACCCCTGCATTTCCCTGCAAATAATCCCATTGCATTTTTGGGAGGTAGGCAGCTTTATCCAAAGTGAAAAACGACGAAAAATCAACCTTAACCTGGCCAGTTTTTCCTTTTTTTGTGGTAATTAAAATTACACCATTGTTACCCTGCGAGCCATATAGAGACGAAGCCGCCGCACCTTTAAGTACACTTATGCTTTCTATATCGTCGGGGTTTATGTTTGATATACCGTCCCCGCCATCCCGGCCACCACTGCCTGAGCCACTACCCTGACCCCACACATCTGTAGGCTGTGCGGGAGAATAGTTGGACATGGGGACACCATCAATTACATACAACGGCTGATTTTCTCTGGTAGATTTTTGGCCACGTAATATAACCCGTGCCGACCCGCCGGCGCCAGAGGAACTTTTGTTTATCGTAACACCAGAAACTCTTCCGTTAAGGTTGTTAATGACGTTGGCATCCTTTACAGTAGTTAATTCTGCATTGTTTACTTTTTGGGTAGAATAGGTAAGGCTTTTGGCTTTGCGTTGAATGCCAAGCGCTGTAACAACCACTTCATCTAATTCATTGTTTTTTTCAACAAGTTTAATAGAATAATTATTACTGGTACCCACTGTTACTTCCTGCACTTCAAAGCCCACTGAAGAAAAAACCAGGATATCTCCCCGCTCGGCCTCTATGCTAAACACACCATTGGCATCTGTAGCTGTGCCCGTTCCCTTCCCTTTAAGCGTTACACTTACTCTTGCAATCGCCTCACCATTTTTATCAACAATCTTTCCGGTGATGATATCCTGAAGCAAGAGCATTTTTCCAGCTGCTTCATTAAGGCCTCTTGCCATTTCTTCGTAGCCTACATCCTGTAAGCCTGTCTTGCCCTTTCCTGGTTCTTTGTCGGATAGAATTACAAAAGTTTTCGCATTTACTTTTTTATAGGTGAGGCCAGTATTTTTCAGGATTTTTTCTAATATCACCTCCACCTGCTGCTGCATATCTGTAACGGTATTTACCATTTTAGAAGCGAGCTGTGGGTTAGAAAACATGAAGTAGACATCCCTCGTTTTATTTAACTCTTTCAATACAGCGAGTAACTGGGTTTTTTCGTTTTTTTCTACCGGCTGAGAAGAAGACCTTTTGGCAGGCTTACCGGGCATCTTGGTATTCTGGGCATAATAACCTTGAGAAAATGCCTGTGTGGCATACATTGTAAGGCTCATCTGTACTGCCAGCGCAATCAATAAAGTAGATTTCAATTGTCTCATTGTGCAGCGTTTTTTGGTGATTAATTATTGGTTTTGTTAGTGATGGTTAGGGCGTTATTTGAGCGTTGTATTGAAAAATCCTGGGTAGCTTCCAAGGACTGTAATAAAATATCCAGGCTATTATTAGGCATGATGCCGGTGATGGTTTTTTGCGAAAGTCCATTTCCTTTTAAGATAACTTCAAGCCCATAATGATCCTGTATAATTCCTGCCAGTTCCTGCATGCCTGTATTATCAAAAACGAGTTTGCTGTCTGTCCAGGCGAGGTAATCTTGTTTTACCATCACAGACTTTTCGATTCCGCCCTCAGAAGATTTTAAAAAATCTCCCGGCTTCATTATTATCTCCGTTTTCCCCGGCTGATGAATTTTTACACTTCCTTCTTTTAAAATGATGCTGCTCAAACCATTCCTGTTCATTACATTAAAAGAGGTACCGGTTACTTCAATATCAAAAGCATCGGTGTGCACAATAAACTTATCATGCGTAGGAGTTTTCTTCACATGAAAGAATGCCTCGCCTTTGATCCAAACTTCACGGTCTTTTCCTTTTTGCCATTTGTCCGGATAGCTGACCTTACTATTTGCATTTAGAATGATATCTGTACCGTCTGGCAGGGTGTTCTGCAAAATTTGCCCATAATTAGTGGCCAGCTTGGGTTGACTGCCGTCTGTAAAAAGGAACTGTAGACTGATAGCCATTACAGCTATCAATGCTGCGGCCGCCGCATACCATATTTTTTTCCTTTTAAAAGGAATGATGTTGGCTGTAGACTTTTCTCTGCCAATATTCAATGTAGCTCTCAACCTTTCTTCCGCTGCGGTTAGTTGCTCGTCTGCAACCGGAGCCTCATTAAGTAGAATATTCTGCAAAAAATTGGCAGCTTCAACGGCTATATGCGCTTTGTCCGGATTTTCCAGCATCCATTTGTCCCAATGAGCCAGATGATGGTCATTGGTTTTATTTGCCCAGGAGTTGAAACTATCATCGCAGATAAAATCTTCTATTTTACTAAAATCTTTGTTCATAAAAAATGTAATTACTTCACTAAGTATCCCGGGCTAAAATTTTGTAACCATCTTTTTAAACATATTTATTTTTATCTAACACAGCCAAACTTTTGTTTATTTGTAATAATAATCTGAAAGTAACTGCTGCACCCTCTTTACAAAACACTTCAGCCTTATCTGAAATGGCTTATGGACTTAACAGACAATGAAAGAGACATATTACTTTGGAACCAGTTTAAAGCTGGCGATGAAAATGCCTTTGTAGCGTTATTCAAAAAATATTATTCCCGCCTTTTTAACTATGGTAGTAAAATTTCCTCCGATCCCGGACTGGTGGAAGACTGTATACAAGAGCTGTTTTCCGACCTGTGGCGGACTGCGGGGAAAGCGGAAATTATTTCATTTAACGCCTATACTTTCAGATCTTTTAAATTTAAATTGGTGAAGCAGGTTACCAGGAATGCGCTGGTGAGGGAATGGGGGGATGATTTGGAGGAAAATGAGTTTGAGTTAAGCCATGATAATTTTATGGTGAAAAACGATTTTGATTCGGCTAGAAAGGAAAGGATGTTGAGTGCATTTAAGGAACTTTCGCCCAGGCAAAAAGAAATTATCTATCTGAAATTTTACCAGGATTTAAGTTACGGGGAGGTAGGGGAAATTATGCAAATCAGCTACCAGGCTGCACGCAATCTTACCTACCAATCTATCAAATTATTAAAAAAAATCACCAGCGGCTTTTTTTGTTGGTAGAATTTTTTTAACGCCAAAAAAAATTGATCCATAAATTGCCATTGCAAATACAATTACCCAAACACTTACTTGAAATATACTTCAGCATATGATTGATTCACTTGAAAAAATTCCCGTTAAGATATTCTCTAATTCTTATGATGGGTCAGCTTACGTGGCACAGCAGATAGCCACACTCATAAAGCAAAAAGAAAAAGAAGGAAAAAAATGTGTAATTGGCCTTGCAACCGGCTCTACACCCAAAACTTTGTATGCGCACCTGGTACGCATGCACAAGGAAGAAGGCCTGAGTTTTAAAAATGTAATCACATTTAATTTAGACCAGTATTACCCCATGGAAAAAGATGCTCTGCAGAGCTATCACTATTTTATGCGGAAAAATTTATTTGAACAAACAGACATTGACCCAAACAATTATCACTTGCCCGATGGCATGATAGCAAAAGATAAGGTAAAGGCGCACTGCCAGGATTATGAGCAGAATATAGAAGATGCCGGTGGCCTTGATTTGCAAATACTGGGTATAGGGTCTAACGGGCATATAGGCTTCAATGAACCAGGCAGTGGCATTTATACAAAAACAAGATTAATTACCCTGGATAACAGCACCCGCATTGCCAATGCATACGAGTTTGGTAACATGAGCCAGGTGCCCCGGATGGCAATCACGATGGGGATTCAGACGATCTTGAAATCTAAAAAAATAATACTGATGGCCTGGGGCGAAAACAAAGCCCCGGTGTTACAAAAAGCCGTTGAAAAAGATGATACGGAAGACATACCAGCCTCCCTTTTGCAAAATCATGATGACTGCACTTTTGTTGTAGATGATGCAGCCGCAGCAGAACTCACCCGCTTTAAATATCCATGGCTCACCGGCGAGTGTGAATGGGATGATAAGATGATCAAACGAGCTGTGATCAATCTTGCATTGAAACTGAAGAAGCCTGTGCTAAGCTTAACTAATAATGACTACAATGACAATGGGCTAAATGATCTGTTAACCGAAAAAGGAGATGCATACGAAATGAACCTGCAGGTTTATTATTTGCTTAGAGATAGTATTACGGGATGGCCCGGTGGTAAACCTTCTGAGGGCAGGATGAACCATCCGGAAAGAGACCAGCCTTTTCCTAAAAAATCATTGATCTTTTCACCTCATCCGGATGATGACATCATTAGTATGGGTGGCACTTTCATGCGCCTGCACGACCAGGGCCACGAAGTGCATGTGGCTTACCAAACCAGCGGTAACATTGCCGTAACAGATGAATTTGTTACCCGCTTCCTCGACTTTGCCGTTGGTTTTGACAATATGTTTGAGAAGGACCAGAGCATGAGTAAAAAAATACTTGCGGAAGCCACGTCTTTTTTATCAACTAAAAAATCATCTGAAAAAGATTCGGAAGATATCAGGGCCATCAAAGGTCTAATTCGAAGATGCGAGGCACGAGCCACCTGCAAATTTGTAGGACTTACCAACGAGCAAATACATTTCATGAACTTGCCGTTTTATGAAACAGGCACCATAGAAAAAA
>JAYTBG010000267.1:0-20242 GCA_043737055.1 Chitinophagaceae bacterium
ACTAATGTAAAGAATAAATTTGTTAGTTTATAATGGTTGCGATGCAGGTGAAAACACCATGCATCGGCGTGTGCGGTTTGGGGTGTGGGCTCTTGCTGAATGAATGAACACCAACATCGGAAGAAAAGTTAATGATCAGTTTTTCACAAACCTATATTCAATTCGGTACTTAGGTTCGTGGGGACACGAACCGAGGCGAGGGGTATTTTCCAAAGGAAACAAAGTAAAAGGTATTGTAAAAATATTTATATTTTGATATTTCTATTGGTATCCTGACTTAGGGATGACTGATTAACCGGCTGTTCCTTCACAATCTGTGCCTTTTTTTGCCGACGTTGGTGTTCAATCACTTGGTACCAACCCAGTCTTTATGTAATGATATAATTAATCTTTAAAGTGATAACATGTTTAAATTATTTGAATTTTGGGCACTGGTACTAGGAAGCATTTTGGCGATTTTGGGCGGCGCAATATCTATTAAAAATCGCATCAAAAGTGATAAAGAGGCTAAGGCTTTTCAAGATTCATTAAGTCAAAAATCAAGCAAAATTGAAGAACTACAGAATGAATTCATAGAATACTACAAAGATTTTGATAAAAGAATTACTGAGAAAAATGAGGAAATCGTTTCTCTTCAAAAACAAGTTTTAGGCATAGTTGATGGAGAAGGAATTCCAGCTCTTTACGTTGGTTTTGATGAAACCAAGAATTCGCTTATCTACGGTATATCTGAAGATATGGGCAGAAATTTCGTATTTGAAATACGTAACAATTCTAATAAAGAAATAAGAAATGTTAGAGTTGCTTTCTATGATTTTTTTGGGAGATTGGTTTATAGACAGAAGAATATGGAAAAGCAATTAAAGGGTGAAGATGAATTCTTTATTAAAACGAAAGCGATCAATTTGGCCCCTCAAAAGAAGGTCAAAATATACGAATGCTTGTTGGACAAGAATTATGAGCGACTTCATTCCTTAGCTGGGCCTGCATCGGTGAGGGTAGAATGGGGCGGGAATAATTATTACGACGTCTATTATCACTTGACCACTGACAGCGGGGCTGAAAGTGCCGAATGGAAGGTCAGTGGTAAACACTACTTTTTTAAGGAAACATCATTTACAGAGTCAGAGTTTTTTCAGAAAAGCTTTGAGCGTAAATAAATGATATCTAGAGTTGTAGATATTTCCCATAAAAAGGCTTTTTTGTGCCCGTTAGTCTGCTCCGTTTCAACAAACTCCGCTGCCGTGGTTCGTGTCTTCACGAACCACTCCGACTCTGGCGCAGACATGCAGCATTGCATTTGGTGGGTTGGGGTATCAGTGCATAACAAATCCAATCTTTTTCTTCCGATACAGCTGTCCGTTGATTATGCCGTCGTAGGTAATAGTATCACAACAAAGATTTATAGTTTAAGTCTTTAGGTATATGCATACCTGTTAATCAAGAGCAAGCGGATAATTAGTTTTGACTATTTAATAAATTAAAAACACGGTCAATCTCTTTTTCGTAATGTTCTATAGGTTGGTGAGGGAAGGTCATACTTGGAAGGTCTGGCATTTGCGTTCGTGCATACCCATATGCTTCGTTAAGACCTAGAGTAGCATCATTATAAAACGTACTTACGTCTTCTCTGCTTTTTATCTCATTGCATGGTATCTGATATACAGATTGTGCTGAAAGAACATTATGCTGTTTGTTGTCATCATCAATAAGAATAAACGCTTTAGTTATGTTTAATACACCTTATCGATGATATGTGGTTCTGATTGGTAGGAAACTGTTGACTCTCCCAATCCTATTATAGCTGGAAATTCCACTGGCGTAAGGTTCAGACTTAATCTCTAACTTCTTGCATTCATTACACTTTCTGTTTACTTGTTTTGCCCGGGGAAATTATAATTAAGGTGTAAGGTAATTGCCAATTTCGTTAATCTCATCCAAACCTTCTTCTTTAGGATTATATCCCCACTTGTTCCTCCCGAATTCGCTATCGCTGAAGAGCAGTACGAGCAGCCATATACCACCAACAAAAGGAACAAAATATATAAAGACCCAGGTTCCACTCTTACCCACATCGTGCAAGCGGCGGGCGGTTACTGCAAGTGTGGGTATAAATACGGCAGCGACATAAATTCCGACCAAGATTAAAGGCACCGATTCGATAAAACTCGGATCATCTTCAACGAGGGTAAACCCATCAAAAAAATTCGCAAGGAGCATGGTAGCAAGCATAAAGATGAAGTGGAACAGCATAAAAAACCAATATTCGCTTCGTCTGGCCCGAGCTGAAAAATTCGTGTAGTTTTTCAGGCAGTGTATATAATATTTCATAAAGTTATTTTGGTAGGGAAGATTTGATGAAGATAGGAAAGCTTAAAATAAATCTAAGTAAAATTCCTCCGCTGCAGGCTGTCTCAATAGTTACTAGGCCAACGCCAGCAGCTGTCAATGTCCCCCCTCTGGCGCAGATATGCGGCCGGGCCTTGTGTGCGGCCTATCTGTGCCTTGCTACATCAGGGCATCAACGGCTCTAACTGTATAATTTCTAACAGGCCTGTTCCACCGTTGTAATCTATTGCACTGCTAAATTTCCAATCTTCCGGGTGTTTACAAATCCAGCCTCATTGGGATGGTTTGTGCGGGAGCTAATACGGCTTCCATGATTTTAAGCAGCACACGGAGAGGCATAGAATTTGTACCAGGTATCTAAAAAATATGAAGCATACTCAAGAAGAAAAAAGAGACATATACAGCAAATTTGGAAGACTGATAAACATGACTCCTGCTGCTTTAGAAAAATGGCTTGCAACGGATGAAAGTAAATCTACCGGGCAAGATAGTGGAGACGGTGAAAGTATTGGACACAAATCTGGCGAGAAAATTATAAAAATTTTACAGGCCAAAACATCAGATTTAAAAGACGTTGACTATGAGCACATGAGTAAAGTGATTTCTTACATTAGCAGACATAGCGCACAGAAACCAATTGAGCCAAAGGAAAGCAATTGGCTATACTCATTAAAAAACTGGGGGCATGATGCGATGAAATAGTAAACACCTTGCCCCCTGGCGCAGATATGCGGCCGGGTCTTGCGTGCGGCATATCTGTACCTTGCTAAATTAGGGCATCAACACACTAACTGTATAATTTTTAATAAGCCTGTTCCACCGTCATAATCCTTCACCATGGTTCGTGCCTTCTATGAACCACATCTGCTTCGGTAAAAGTCCAATAACGGTATACTGTACAAGTGAGTGACACAACGATGTCGCATAGCACTACAACTGCTGGCAACAAAAAAATCACCGCTCCTTTTTTTGCACGCCGATTCAGGTGTGGCTTAAAAGAAATGGGGAACATATGCATCGGCAGAACACCTAATTTGGGCTGGCATAAGGGTGAGCATGACTTTTGTAATACTACCCAAAAAGGTCTTTTCGCCGCCGTTGGTGTTCTACCCTACCCCTTGCAGACGCCCATCTATTTTTGCCGCCGTTGGTTCTATTACTTGGTACAACTCTCCTGGCACAGAAATCCGTCCTACCTGGCAGATATGCGGCCGGGCCTTGTGTGTGGCGTACCTGTGCCTCGCTAAGTTAGGGCATCAACGGCTCTAACTGTATAATTTCTAACAAGCCTGTTCCACCGTTGTAATCTATACTGCTAAATGTCCAATCTTCCGGGTTGTTTACGAATCCAGCGTCTCCCAAATTGAAATGGGTATAATCCAGTTTTTAATGAGCAACCTTATTATTTTTCAATGCTATTGGATGGCTTTCTGGCTGCCATAACTGAAACCGGGCCTATTGCTATTTTTAATCGCCGCCCTTTCCATCATCCAGAGAAATGACTTTGTCTTTGTCAGCCTGGGTTTTTTACGCCGTAGGTACTCCGCTGCCGCCGTCTGCCGCCACCAACAGTGAGTGCCGAACTCGCAATCGATATAATCAATATATTTATTATACCAACGGGTAATAACATAAGTTGTTTTAACCATCATCTTTGATTGCCTGCTAAAACTTGTTGTATGAGTAAAGTATTGCTAACCTATTTTATTGGCCTCATTCTACCCTTACATATCTCCATTGTGTATGCTCAAAAACCCATACAAGATTCTCTAAAAATAACTGCATCATCTAATAAAACAGATACCAGCACAATAGATGCAAACAAACAACTCAGTTTTTTTTACCAGGAAGATGACCCATCGCTGGCAATACAATATGGGTTGGTTGCATATCAAAAGTCGGTAGCCCTTAAAGATAGTTTTCGTAGAGCACAATCATTAAAAGCCATCGGCATTGCTTACGACATTAAAGGCAATTTAGACTCTGCATTATTCTATTTAAAACAGGCTCTTACCATTTTTAAACAAATAAAAAGAACAGATTATCAATCTCACACCCTTACTGATATTGCCATGGCTTACTACTACAAAGGCAATTACGAACTAGCGCTTAGAAACCACCAAGCTGCTTTACAACTAAGGAAGGATTTTGGGAATACGAAATTTATAGCACAGTCACTATTAAATATTGGGCTGGTTTATCGCTCCAGAAAAGATTATACAAATGCGATAAAGTTCTATAAGCAATCATACGAAATAAAGAAAACAGTGAGCGATAGTACAGGTATGTTAAACTCGTTAATAAATACCGGTGCAGCTTTTCAAAGCAACGGGCAGTTTGACAGTTCGTATAAATACGCTTACACATCCTTACAACTTGCTAAAACTTTAGCCTCCTACGATGATGTAGCAGCAAGTAAAGAAAATATTGCGGCGGCCTTAATAAACTTAAACAGAACAGACGAAGCGTTAAAGTATTTAAGTGAAACTGGTAGAGACAGCGCCATAAACAAAAACAAAAGAAGGCTGATAACGCATTATGAGTCGTATGGTGATCTTTACCTGCAACAACACCAGATTGAACTTGCACAATCCTATTTTACAAAAGGATTGGAAGCAGCAAAAAGCAATAACAGGTTAGAAGCAATGGAGGTATTTTATAGAAAGTTATCTACCTGCTTTTATCGCCAACAAAAATATAAGGAGGCCTATGATTTTTATGATTTGAGTAAAAAAATAAGCGATACTTTATTAAATGAGGAAAGTAGCAGGCAGATAAATGAATTGAGTGCTGTTTATGAAACTGCCGAAAAAGAGAGTCAAATTGGAGCCTTACATGCAGAGAATCAGGTAAACTTAACGGAAGCCAAAAGTAGAAGAAGAGAAAGAAATTATTTCGCCTTAGCTACAGTTTTATTTGTAGGGCTTGCAGCCATGGCGTATAGGGCGTTTACCAATAATAAAAAGAAAAAACTACTGCTGGATCAACAAAATAAATTGATAGAGAAATCATTGGCAGAAAAGGAAATACTTCTAAGGGAAATACACCACAGAGTAAAAAATAATCTACAAATTGTAAGCAGCCTTTTAAGTTTACAATCAAATTATATTAAAGATGAACAAGCACTTGATGCAGTTAAAGAGAGCAGAAACCGGGTAGAAAGCATGAGTTTAATTCATCAAAATCTGTACCAGGAGGAAAATTTAACAGGTATTAATGTGCAACAATATATTGGCAATCTTTGCGACAACCTTTTTTATTCATACAATATTAAGGGAGATAAAGTTGTACTCGTAAAAGAAATAGATGCCCTGGTACTGGATGTAGATACCGTAATACCCATAGGATTAATCTTAAATGAATTGATAACAAATTGTTTGAAATATGCATTTACAGACAACAGAAAAGGAAGTATAAAAGTTATGTTGAAAGAAAAGGACAATAACCTTTTATTATCAGTATATGATGATGGAATGGGATTGCCCGAAAACTTTGAACAAGGTGCAAAGAAATCTTTTGGCCATAAAATGATTCATGCATTTTTGCAGAAGTTAAATGGAAACATGAAAATGTACAGTGAGGATGGTACTAAGGTGGAAATAGAAATTGATAACTATAAAAAAATATAAATTGAACGATATAAAAGTTTTGATTGTAGAAGACGAACCGATTATTGCAGAAGACATTGCTGCATTAATTGAAAAAAATGACTTTGTTGTGTCTGCCATTGTTTACACAAAAGATAATGCACTGCAAGCGTTGAAGAACAATTTGCCGGACCTGGTTTTGTTAGATATAAATTTAAATGGAGCCATGGATGGTATAGCAATTGCAGAAAAAATAAACGAGCATTATAACATTCCGTTTATTTTTATCACATCGTACTCCGATAAATCTACACTGGAAAAAGCAAAATACACTGAACCGTCAGGTTATATTGTGAAGCCATTTAATGAGGCCGGCCTGTACTCTAGCTTAGAAATAGCATTATATAATCATGCACAAAAAAATAAGCTAAAATTTCCACCCCTTGCTTTACAAAAAATAAATAAAAATTTGCCAGATCCAATTTCTGAGAGAGAATTTTCTTTACTACAATTAATTTACGACGGCAAAACAAATAAACAAATAGCAGAGCTGCTATTCATTTCTTTAAATACTGTGAAAAAACACATCAACAATACTTACCTCAAACTTGATACCAGCTCCAGAGCAAGTGCCATTGCATGTCTCAGGCGGCTTATGACGGATAACTAAAATCATCACCTTAAATCACCCCAAGAGGTAATACAATTTTTCTTTTGAAGATTAAACTTTATAACTCCTATTATTTGTATAAATAGAATGGATTATAGCTCTTAATAATCTTCATACGAGAACTGCACTACTTATATTTTTCGTACTTTTTTTTTCAGTTTAAATATTTCGGTCAACCATCTCCTGCTCCTGTTCAAAAAGATGTAAAAAATGATCTTAGTGCTACTTGCCTTTTCCTAAGAGTATTGGGTGCTGGCAGCACTTCTACCGAATATGTAAATGACGGTTACAGCACTTTTTAAAGAGTAGCTTTACAACGGATGACAATCGCTGGTACAAATACAGTGTTGCCTCAACTCTTTGGACCTTTATAACGAGGCACAAGCCAATGCTACCATGAATACGGCTTGCAAATAAAAAATCACCCTCAAGGGTAATAAGTATTTACTCCCTTCATTATTTCTTTACGGTATCAATATTTTCTATAAAACTTAAAACCAACATCATGACACAAAATAAATTCTGATGGTAGTGGCTTTTTTTGTTTGTGGTATTGCCGAAAATCCGCAGAAAAATAATACTCAAAAAGAACGTAAAGATGCTCACAGGGCAATTATAAGAGCAAAGCAAAATGCCGAAACAGGAAATTAATATTTAATTGAAAAACATTTGAATTAATAATTACGAAAACTAATCATCATGAATAAATTATATTCCTTACCCGTTGCTTTTTTGTTTTTATTTTTTGCAACACCCTATTCATCCATGGCCCAGGTAGCTATTACTACAGATGGTTCTGTGGCAGATGCAAGCAGTATGCTACATATAAAAAGTGTTAACAAAGGGTTGCTCATTCCTAACATTTCATTGCTCTCGTTAACAGATGTGGTTACTGTAAATACCCCCGCTATTTCTTTGATGGTTTTTAATACCAATAATGCTTTGCCGCCTGGCAGGGGTTATTATTACTGGAGTGGATCACAATGGATAAAATTATTGGTTCAAACCGATGTAACAGCTTTAAACTATTGGTCACTATCGGGCAATAGTGGCACTACCGGTTCAAATTTTATAGGTACTACAGATAACCAGCCTTTAAAATTTAGAGTGAACAACCAGCCCAGCGGATTTTTAGATAACAGTAAAATTAATTACGCTCTTGGAGGAGGAGCGCTCGGCGCCAATACCATCGGCACCTCTAATATTGCTTTAGGCAGTAGTGCATTAAGCAGTAATACAACAGGCAATTTTAATACAGCCATTGGCGAAAATTCCCTTCTTGGAAGTGGTACTTTAGAAAACAACACGATGATAGGTGTGAGTACAATGGTATCGCCGCAAGGGCAACGGAATACAGGCCTGGGAGTAAGAGCATTGGCAGGAATAGGAAGCGGAACTATTTTAGATAACACAGCAGTAGGCTATGAAGCAATGTCTAATATCACTACAGGTAAAAGCAATGTGGCGGTGGGTGTTTTAAGTTCATCAAATTTAAATACAGCCTTTGGCACCGTGGCTATTGGTGCAAGTGCTTTGTATAATAATTTATCGGGAAATAATTTGGTTGCAATAGGAGATTCTGCTTTGTTTAATAACGGAGTAGGAGCTACTAATACTGCTTTACAATCAGCCAATAATACAGCCATTGGATCAAAATCTTTGTATACAAATACTACCGGAAGTAATAACACCGCTACTGGTTACCAAACGCTTTATGCCAACACATTTGGCGGTCATAATGCAGCATTTGGCACAAACGCTTTGCGCAATAATAGTACGGGTGCGTCAAACACAGCCATTGGAGCTTTTACGCTGCAAAATAATACAAGTAGTTTTAATACTGCCATAGGCAATTTAGCCATGACAAATACTACCTCAGGTAATAGTAATACCTCCGCCGGTTATGTTGCCCTAAATGCAAATACCACCGGAAATGAAAATACTGCTGTTGGTAGAGAAACTTTAAAATTAAATACCACAGGTAGCAGAAATGTTGCATTGGGAAATGCAGCTCTATATAACAGTACAACAGCAAATAGTCAAATTGCCATTGGTGATAGTTCACTTTTTTCAGTAAATAATAATTTTGGCAGGAATACAGCCGTGGGTAGCAGGGCATTAAGAACTACAGTGACTGGCCAGGAAAATACAGCCGTTGGTTTTGAAGCTTTACGTAAAATAAATTCCGGAGAATACAATGTTGCAATAGGTGGAGAAGCACTGAGTAATATTACATCAGGTATCAATAATACTGCAGTCGGCGGTTTAGCCTTAGGCAATGGCAATGCGGGAGATAATAATACCAGTGTTGGATATCTATCATTATTAAACAATACCGCCAAAGATAATACTGCAGTAGGCATAGCTGCTTTAAATACCAATACTACAGGTAATTCAAATGTAGCGATAGGTACTAATGCACTCTACAAAAACACTACACAAAGCAATATAGTTGCAGTAGGTGATTCTGCGCTTTTTAATAATGGAACTGGTGCTACTGGTCTTCAAGGCACACAGAATACAGCTATCGGTTCAAAAACATTGTTTGCAAATACAACCGGTGAAAGCAATACGGCATTAGGTTTTAAATCCCTTAATGCAAATACAACAGGTTTTTTCAATAGTGCTTTCGGAAGTAATTCCTTAAATTTTAATACTACCGGAAACTTCAACAACGCATTTGGTGTTCAATCCCTTTATAACAATACCAGCGGAATATATAATAATGCTTTAGGTTTTAATGCACTCTTTCATAATACTACCGGTGTAGAGAATAATGCCAAAGGTCATACTGCCTTATATTTCAATACAACCGGAAGCAATAATACCGCTATTGGTAATAAAGCATTATATACCAATACTACGGGAAACTCGAATATTGCTATAGGTAATTTTGCTCTTTATAAAAACACTACTCATTCCAACGGCGTGGCTGTGGGAGATTCTGCGTTGTATAATAATGGAACAGGAGCTATTGGCAGCTTGCAGGCTACGGGGAATACTGCAATTGGTTCAAAAACTTTATTTGCCAACACTACAGGTAATAATAACTCTGCACTGGGCATGAAAGCACTCAACAAAAACATTACGGGCACAAATAATACAGGTAACGGGTTTAATGCACTTCAAGGTAATACATCAGGCAACTACAACACTGCTGTAGGTAGTGTTAGCCTGAGTCAAAATACTTCTGCTGATGGTAATACCGCCATTGGGTTTGTTTCATTATCAGCTAATACCGAGGGAGAGTATAACTCTGCTACCGGGTACAGTTCTCTATCAGAAAACAGCTCTGGATCATTTAACACTGCTAATGGTCAGTTTTCATTAAGCAACAATACTATTGGAAATGATAATACTGCCATAGGTGCCCAAACCTTAAATGAAAACACGACTGGTTCTGAAAATACTGCAGCGGGTAAAAGGACCTTAAATTCAAATACTGAAGGAAATTACAACACTGCAATGGGCAGCCATGCGCTAGCTTCTAATACAATTGGAAATTACAATGTTGCTGTTGGCGACAGTTCTTTAGCTAAAGCAGTGGGTACAGCACTTAATCCTACCCAAAGTACCGCAGTAGGGAGCCGGGCATTGGCCAATACTACAACTGGATTCAACAACACCGCCCTCGGTTATAAAACGCTGCCTACTAATATTACTGGTAACCGCCTTATCGCTATTGGTAACGGTGCCGATGTAGCTGTTGATGGGTTGAACAACGCAACAGTTATTGGCTCACAGGCATCTGTATCTGCCAGCAATACTATGGCCTTTGGAAATGCAAATGTAAATGACTGGGTATTTGGGATTCCAACTGTTACCGCCGCCACACGTGCATTAGAAGTAGGCAGCGGTGCAGGCAATGGCAATGGCGCATTTCTTACCAATGGCGGTGTGTGGACCAACGCCAGTGATGTAAATAAAAAAGAAGATATTAATATAATCGATGGCGCAGATCTGCTTACAAAAATTGCCGCATTGCCCGTTACCAAATGGAAATATAAAGGAACAGAAGAATTTCACATAGGCCCGATGGCGCAAGATTTTAAAGCCGCATTTAATGTAGGGGTAGATGATAAAAGCATTAGCACAATAGACCCTGCAGGTATTTCTTTAGCAGCTATACAGGAGTTAATTAAAGAAATAGAAATATTGAAGAAGCGCATAGCAACCTTAGAAAATAGAAATGTAATTGAAAAAGAATGATGATGCACACGTTGAAAATAAATGGATTTTAACAGTAAGATTTTTCACCCAGGTTGCTTTACAATTGAACAAATTCGCTTCATTAAACTTTGCACCTGCTGCAAGTCTGAGCTTCAACCAAGGGCAAATTGGGAACGTGCATCCATTATGTCTAAATATTTTATCCTGGCAACCAATTCGTTGTTTTTCTTTTTTGATGAGTATGCTGAACCGTTGGCTGGAAGCCATCATTATAAATAGTTTGCTGGGATTGTCGACCAACCACATTAAAGAAGTTCAGAACACCCTAAAGGAGCAATCCGGAAATCCCGAACAGTTACCTGATTAAAAAACGAGGCCAGAAATAAAAAAAACTTATCGCCCGGCAAATTACTGCTCTGTCGGGATGGCAGCATTTTTCAGTTAATGCAGCATCGGAGCCTATACCCAATACATTGAATCAACATTTTTTGTACGCAGATGCAGGTGTGGCTTAAAAGAAATGGGGAACATCTGCATTAACGGGAGATCTAATTTACGCTGGCGGAAGGGTGAGCATGACTTTTGTAATACTTCCCAAAAAGGTCTTATGAAATTGTTACCCCGCACAGGCTCACTGTTTACCCTATTCGCCACGTTAATTGCAGCGCCTGGCTGTGAGACAGCCACAAGAACTTCAGCCGCCCCAAACATTACAGCGCTGCTGCTCATAGGGCTGGTGCTTGGTGCACTCATCATGTTCCTTGTAGGAAAGTTATTTTTTATAAAGGGCAACAGGGTTGTAAAAGAAAGTTCTCACACGGTAGTAGAAAGTATGCGCAAGGTGTTTAAAATTGTATTTGCAGAAGGGCATTTTAATGAACTCTATACTTTTGAAGAAAGCAAAAAATTGTTTGGCTTTATTCCCTCCAAAAAACGGGCGCTGGTTATTATTGAGGCCAAAGTTTTGGTAGGCTATGATTTTGAAAAATGTGTGTGGGAGACAGACGAGAAAAATCAAACTATAAAGCTGGTATCTTTTCCGGAGCCGCAGATCATCAGCATTGAGCCCGATTACAAGTATTACAATTTTGATGAGAACATATTTAATCTCCTGGGTAGAGATGATCTTACCAACATACAGGCTAATGGCAAGAAGCAGGTTGAAATGGCAGCTATGAAAAGTAATCTCCCAAAAATTGCAGCCGAACAGATGCGCACCTTGTTGCTGGAGGTTGTAAAATCAAAGCATTGGGACCTTCAGAATGCAGAAGAAATCACCGCCAGGAAAAGGATAGAGCATTTTGCAAATGCTTCTACCAAATAAGTGGATACCATACTGCAGTGCACAAAAGGAAAGGGCGGTCAGCTTACAAGCTGCCGGCCGGATACCAAGCAGCGGCACCTTACCTATGGTGGCAGAAGGGTGATTGAGAACCCAGCACCGGCGTGAATTGTATACATGGTTTGAATTGGGCAATCTCTGAATTTAGTGAAGCGAAAATAAGATCCTGCAAGATTGGTAGATAAAGCCTAAAATTGCTTAGAATACTTTAACCGACTAAACGGTATTAATCATCTAACTTTTTTGCCATGAGAGTTCTATTTTTTGTGTGTCTGTTATTTCAACTTTCTGCCTCAGCTCAAAACTTTACCAGTAAGCATTTTCAGCTTCAGAAGCTGGCGCCAAATGTTTATGCAGCAATTGCAAAAAACGGTGGCTATGCTATATGCAATGCCGGAGTTATTGATATGGGTAAAGAAGTGTTGGTATTTGATCCTTTTCTAACACCGGAAGCGGCACAGGACCTCAACAGATTTATTAAAACACGTTTAAAAAAACCTGTACGCTATGTGGTAAACAGTCATAGCCACAACGATCATATCAGGGGCACCCAGGTATTCTCCGACGCAACCGTAATCGGCACATCCATTATGAGGCAAGCTATTCTTGAATCTGAACCGGCCGATATTAAAGATGAAGCAGCCAGTGCGCCAAAAAGAGTACGTTATTATGATAGCATTCCAAAAGCAAAAGATGCATGGCAGGCAGAAGAAGATCTGCTTTGGAAAGGGTATTTTAACGGGATGGCCAGATCTATACCTCTTTTAAAAACAACGCCACCAAATCTTCTTTTTTCAGACTCAATGACCATAAAAGGAACGGTTACCGACGTGCAGCTCATTTCTTTTGGAGACGGACATACACCCAGTGATCTTTTTTTGTATTTGCCTAAGGAGAAAATTGCTTTCATGGGAGATCTCCTTTTTATAGACATGCACCCCTGGCTTGGTTACAGCAAACCACTGAACTGGATCAATTATTTAAATAAGGTTCAGGCGATGGGCATCAACACGTATATACCGGGTCATGGACCGGCAGGTACCCCTGCTGAAATAAATACCATGATAAGCTATATAGAAAAACTGTTACAGTTGGGGCAGGAGAAAAAAGCTAACACTAAACTTGATATTGCTTTGCCGGATGAATACAAGCACTGGCACCTAAGAAACTTTTTCAAGTACAATCTATCCTTTGCAACCAAATTATAAGTAATGGTATGATTGGATTTACAGCTACTTCTATGGCTTTACAATTTATTTTTGTGAATTAAATTATAGGACGAAAACTCGCCGGCCTTAAACGTTAGGCCATACATAAACCCATCCCATAGGTACCAGTACCACTTTTTCTTTTCTCCAACCTTAAAAACAACAGCTGCTATCATCATAGATTTTGAACCCAGTTCAAAAACATGATCACCATCCCATTCGGTGTTCAAAAAACCCGGTTCATTCAGTGTTCGTATATCCCAAAAATTTCTATTAAGGTTAGGGTATCTGTTAAACAATTGCTTTGGATGGTACAGAATTTCTTCCCTGTGTCCTGCCATGTGGCCAGCGGCAAACGTTAATGATAGTGGCAACAAATCCCGCTTACTAAAAAACCTTTGCTGACCATGACAGTTGCCGCACAAATAAACAATTAATATCATCATAATACCCGTGATGGCGGACTTGTCTTTCAGCATTTTATTCATCAAATAATTTTTTAGCATCATTGGCATAATAAGCACCCAGTCGTCCACCAGCATAGCTCTTGTGTGCATAGATGGTATCGAAAGTTTCACATCGTCATCCTTGAACAGGTTTAATCTTTCCGCCGATGCAGGTGTTCCCGATTTCTTTTCGACGCCTTTGGTGTTCAATTCCAGAATTTGTAGCCGCCCTCGCTTGCTGTCCCGATAGCAATCGGGAGCAGCGAGACAACCATTGGAGGATAACGGTTTTTTCACACTTGTAGTATGAGCTTCCCTTATCTAATAGAGTGGCTCTCATTTCTTTACTGCATTCATTTATAATTGGCTTCCGCTACTTCATGAAGATAAATATGAAAATATCATTGTAAGCAGCCTGCAGTTTTTGGTGCAGCAAAAAAGAACAGAACTAAATGCCATCGTCCCAACAGAGATCGGGATGGATAATCATATCCAGCAGAGAATCAGCGCAAATATAAAAGCCTCGCTTCCGTGGACATGTTGCCGGAATGGGCGGCTGGCCTGGGATTGAACCGGTCGCCCGATGCGTTTATATTTCAGGTTTCCCGATGTGGCTCCACGTTGTTATGCCAGTTGCTTGCATTACAGGAATCGTATATAGTACTTTCCGAAGTCCTTTTTTTGAGGAACTCTTGCGCCAGCCCTTTAAAAATTTACCTGTAGATAGCCGAACCGCCGTTACAAATTTTGATACTGCCCTTCAATTTTATATAAACAGCAGCCCTGGACTACCTCAAAAAATATTTATAAAAACCGATAGCTGGCACCTGTACTTTTATGAGCAGTTGAGAGCAATTTATCCTAAAGTGCCCTTTATACTTTTGTATCGGGACCCATGGGAGGTATTGCAATCCCAGCAAAAACGACGTGGCATGCAGTCGGTGCCGGGTATTATTGAACCAGCTGTTTTTAAATTTACGGCGGCACAGGCTGCCACTTACGACCTTGATAAATATATGGCACTTGTGCTGCACAGTTATTTTGAGAAAATGATTGGTATGGCAGCGGCCGATGATCATAGCCAACTTATCAATTACAATGCAGGCACAGTAGTTGCAATGCATAAAATTGCTTCCGCAACCGGTATTGATATTGACAAAAACTATGAGCGAATAATTCTTCAGCGGGCAGGCTACCATGCCAAGTATCCGGGCGAAGTGTTTAAAGAAGAACGCAGTGATAACACAGCGCCCGACTTTTTAAACCCCACCATTATTTTATACAAACAACTGGAAGAAATGCGGCTTAAGAAGGCTTCAAGCTAGCGGATACGAAATCGAAAATTCTTCGGGCAACAACCTCCACATTTTCAAGGCCCGTCTCTACTGCAAGATCGGGGCTTACCGGTACATCATATCGATCATTTATACCGGAGAGATTGTGCAATTTTTCGGGATGTGCCGCCACCAACAATGCACGTTTAGAAAGGCCCTTTGTATCTCTCTCTATCAATACATCCAGTGCACATTTTACATAAATCACCAGCGCACCCATTGATTCTGAAATTTGCCGCCGCTGGTCTTCATAAGGATTGATGGCTGCTACCACGGTTACAAAACCGCCTTTGTGTTTTTAGCCGGCAAGCTCCAAAAGCCTGCGTATATTTTCCCGATGGTCAGCCTCAGAAAAACCAAGATCCCTGTTAAGGGTATGGCGGTAATGATCCCCATCTATAATTGCCACCGGATAATTACCGGCTGTTAACTGATCGCTCAAAGCCCTGGCCAACGTTGATTTTCCGGCACCAGACAAGCCGGTGAGCATGATGATGAGCATGGATAGATTTTTATAATTCAGACTGTTCCAGGGAGGCCAGCATGTCGTCCGCTAATTTATTGCCTACCTCAGTTTGCATCAGGGGAAGTTGCGCAATAATCTTTAGTTTGTCTTCCCTGCTGTGCCTGTTGCTTTCGTGGGAGTCTTCATAGTTTACCCGGGTGTGTTGCGGCCGGGCGAAATAATCTTTCAGCCAATTGTTTACAATTCCGTCTATCACCAGGTGTATCCTGTTGGTAGTACTTTCATTGGCCACGCTGTGTTTAAGAGAAAGATTGAGGTACCAGCAACTGCCTTCCTTCATGGGTATCACCTCATCTTTCAACAGAAATTTTATTCAGCATTCGTGTGTACGGGGATGTGCAAACGCACTTCACCTTCTTCAAAATTGAGGTCGTGGTCGTTGTGGGGTTTTATAACTGCACCGGCATCCAGTTTCATCAAGCGCACGGTCGTTTTTTCCATTTTAAAAAAATCGATCACTTCTTTTATGTAAGCGCATTGCGTCAGCAACGGTGTGTCTTTAAAAGCATGCCCACCCTGCAGGGCGCCCGATTGAATGGCAGTATTGTTATCGGCCAGCCCATTGATAGAACGGAGCTGCATGGTCGTCCAACTGCCTTCATAATTGCTCCGGTTGTAGTGCTCCTTCCATAGGGCTGCCTGCAACCCTGCTACTTCCTGCTGAAGCTTTTCTACATTAAACTGTTGCTGAAAATGGATGTACTTTATCACTGTGGCAAATTGAGGTGCGGAATGTGTTACAATTTATGGAATGAATTTTTCGCTGCTGCTGCTGATCTTCTCTATTTTAACAAACTCCACATCAACATTTCGGGGCCGCCGTCTGTTGTAGTCCCCTACGGATCAAAGTTTAAGCGGTTACAAGTTCACTTCTTCCAAAGCATGTATCCTCCGTTCTTTTCTTTCGCTGTAGGCCTTACAACTTCCAAACATTACGCTTCATCCTTTCGTCTGGCGCAGATGTGGAGCAATGCTAAAGTGTGGAGGCGAATTTGTGCCAAAACAATTTTTACTACAGCAACGGTGATTTTTAATTTCAGGCATGGCACAGATACCCCGCCCGCAGGTCAGGCCGCATATCTGCGCAAGTGGGTGGGAAAATGAGTACCTGGTAACAGTTACAGGCTAAACAATTAGTATCCACTCCTCGCTCCGCTAACTCATCAACCAATAAAAATTGAAAATGTTATTAGTACTATTCGCCTTGCTACAAAGGTTTTTGCATTCAATTAGTTAAGTAGCTACCTAAAATAAAATATATTTACTCCTGGGATATATTAAATTTTAAATATTCAGGTATGACTTTTTCAGCAAGATTTATCTTTTCAAGTATATTGATACAATGTATTACTACTACCGCTGTAGCTCAAAGTTGCGCCCAGCCAGGATCTTTGTTAAGTATTAGAAACTCGTACCGGAGCCATCTTGAATATCTTATTTTTACTTTTGTTGACCCATATCCATCAAAGGGAGAGCTGCATAAAACAGATAAAGCGGTATATAGTCAGCCATTTATAACAAATAGCAATGGGGCAACGGGCGAACAGTTCTATACCATAACCTTTAACAATGCGTTTACCATGTGTGATGTAAAAAATTATTGTGTATTACCTCAAGCTAAAATAAAGAGTATAAAGCTGCTTTATAAAACGGAGGTTAAAATAACATATAGTTTCAGCCTTGCTAAAAATGTAAGAATTACAAGTCACACGGCATATGATTATCACGGGTTTCACATCGTAAAAATTAGGGTAGAGTAATTAGTAGATATTTGTTTACCTGCCTACAGGTTCGCTTATCATTCTTAATCCCATTTTTCCGGTTGCGGTGTATTTACTTCAACCTTAAATTAATTTTCTTCGCCTGTTGGTTTCAGTTTTAACAAACTCCACTTCAACCTGTAGGGGCCGCCGTATGCTGTTGTTGCCGACGGCTCAAAGTTTGAGCGCTTACAAGTTTGCTTCTTCAGTGGGATGTATCCCAGGTTTTTTCCTTGCGCTGTAGGCCTTACAACTTCCAAACGTTACGCTTCAACCTTCACGCTGGCGTCGTCAAGTGTTATCAACCACTACATGAACTCCCCACACTGGTTCGTGCCCCCGAAGCGAAACGATCTTGTTTGATTTGTGCACCGAACAAGGGCAAAACTTACTATATTTATCTAATAACTATTTCCCCATGACAAAGCCGAGGCAAACCAAAGGAAACAGAACCGATACGGATCTGAGCCACGGCATTCGCAATACTATTTTCAGCATCACCACATTGCCCCCGCATTTGTAAGGCAGCCGTCATTTCTCCTTCTATTGTATTTTATTGTAGGAAACGAGCTCCTGGTAATAGATACAGGCTAAACAGCTAGTCTTAATTGCTTGCTTCCGCTAACTCATCAACCCAAAAAAAATGAAAATAATTATTGTTACTATTTGCTCCGTCACAAAGGTTTTTACATGCATCCTGCTCGTCTCCTTTTGTGCCTGCACCACGTCTAAATATGCCTACACACCCAGCACGGCCAACCTTTTGCAGGTAGAACAGAAAGGAGATTTTCAAGCCGCTGTTAATTATGCCACTGCCGCAGGGAATGGTGGAGTCAATGGAAGAAAATCATCTAACGGCCTGGATGTGCAAACGGTTTATGCCGTGGGCAAAAGATTATCTATAAAAGCAGATGGATACTTCAAGGGTGAGAGTAATCAAACGGTTGCCTTGCAAAATAGCGTGCCCAACGAAATGATCAGGTACAAAAAAAAGGGTGCAGAAATAAGCCTCGGCAGTCACAATTTTTCCCGCACGAAAGATAGAAGTTCGTTCCAGGCATTTATAGGTGCGGGCACCGGAAAGTTTTCTTTCAATAGTAAGTACAACGATGGCCGGGCAATGAATTCGCACAGCATGGATTATTTCAAACTGTTTCTACAACCCTCCTATACTTTCTTCGTTTCTAAAAATTACTATCTCACGTTTGGCAGTAAAATAAGCATGCTGCAATTTTCTAACGTGGTTACCAATTACCCCAACCTTAATACCACTGCCCTGGGTTACATTGATACTAAACCGAATTATTATGTTGACTTCATTTTGCAACAGCAGTTTGGTTTCACCCAACTCAAGGGGTTACAGTTCCAGTTTCAGATTGGCTTTACCAATTTGGCTACCAGCTTTACTTCCGAACAAAATAATCTGCTCGATGAAAAGTATGACTACAACAATAGCTGGATCGCCCTCGGGCTCATACTGGATGTCTCAAAGATGAGGAACAAATAGGAAGGCGGTGGGTTTGAGTCTGGCGATGCAGGTGTTTCTTCCGCTGTTGGTACTTCAACATCCAGAGATCGAAAGTTGATAGTTATTTTACTTAAATATAGACCTCAATGAAAATAGTGTTTTTGTTGCCGATGCTTTTCTTATTCTCTGTAGTACATGCACAGGATAAAAAACCAAGCATGCGTATGTACATTACCCCAGGCATCGGGTCTTTATCAACCGAGCATACCATAATGAATGATGGGGTAATCACTTCAACCACATTGACCAATAAAGCCAGATTATTTTTTAGCCCGGCTATCGGATTATTAAAGCCCTTAACCAATACGCTTTCCCTTGTTGCAGACCTGGGCGTGAATCACAAAGGCTACCTGGTAAATACTATGCAGGAGTACTCTAATGGATCGCCGGGCGGGCACGGTTATGTACGGGAGGATTATAGTTTTATAGAAACGACCCTATCTCTGCAAAAGCAACTCGTTTTGAAAAACTCATCGAATGGTCTGCTCCTCGCCACCGGGCTATTTTATGGAATCAATGATGGCTACTTAGGCCGCCTTGTTTGGAACCCAGACGTATCTTCCAGGAATAGCATTGGCAATGATGTTGGCTTTATCTTTTCCGGCGGGCTGCAAAAAAACCATTTCTTAACAGCATTGGAATGGAGACAGGGATTGATTACTCTTAGGAATGACAAAAACCGCATTTTTAAAACCAGCATTGTAGGCCTTAAAATTGGTTATGTGTTTTCGGGCAACAAGAAAGGGGATGAAATAAAATGATTGGGGATTTTTGTTCTGATGCACTTGAAACTAATGAATGCTTTAGGAAATGGGCGTTTGCAGGTTAAGAGCTGGCTCGTGCCGAATGGATGAACACTTACATCAGAAGTAAGAAAACAAAAAATAGAAACACTTAGTTATCCGTCTAATGCGTTTTCAAAGGAGAACCGTTTGCACTGAACCCACCTACCATCAAAACCATGAAAAACTTTTTTTTCATCGCAATTATTTTTTCGCTTTGCTTGCTTGTCATCTTTTATCCCTCAAATAAGGAGCTGGAGTATGTTTATGAAAATGACATGACAGCTGCGCAGGTAAAAATGTTTGATAGCTTTTTAAGGTCCCACGAAAAAAAGATTTTTAATGAAATTGTTTTAGTTACAACACGGGAGTTTGGAGCAGACTCGAACATTACAGCGTTCACCCAGAACTTCGTCTCATAGCAACATCCCAATAACTATCGGGACTGGTTAAAAAATTACTCCTCCTGTCTGCAAAATTATGAGCACCCGAATGCGAATAATATTTAATCCTGTCATGCTGAGGCACGAAGCATCCCTC
>JAYTBG010000268.1:0-3824 GCA_043737055.1 Chitinophagaceae bacterium
ATTTCTGCAATATTTATAATGTTGGGTACCATTGTCAGTAGACGCCTTTTTGAAATTTGCACCTGTCAGGCACAAGGCCAAAAGGCAGAAGGCAGAAGGTAGAAGGCAGAAGGCAGAAGGTAGAAGGCAGAAGGTAGAAGGCAGAAGGCAGAAGGCAAAATCATAGATCAGACATCTTAAATCGGACATCATAGATCAGAAATCATAGATCAGAAATCATAAATCATAAATCAAAAATCAAAAATCAAAAATCCTTTTTTTAGGAGGCAAACTTTCGAAGAAATTCTTTGAGGCCGGTAAAGTTGGAAGGCTTCACGAAAAAATCCATGGCGCCCAATTTTATGCTCTCGTCTACAACATCTTTATCTGAAGAGGTGGAATACATAACCACAGGAATATTTTTTAAAAGTTCCAGCTTCTTTAGTTCTGCCAGGCACGCCATCCCCTTCATCACTGGCATGTTCAGGTCAAGAAAAATATAATCTCGTAATAGCAAAATTTCGCTTTGTAAAACCCCGAGCGCTTCTTTTCCATTCTTTGTCATAATGCAACGAATAAATGGATTTACTTCGGCCAGGGCTTCTTCAAATAACATGCGGTCGTCTTCATCGTCGTCCGCAAGAAAAAATACAAGTGGGGAGGTCATAGAGTAGTACAGGTTGAAAAAATAAAGTTAGAGTTTGAGATGATACCAACAAAAATCTGGCTTTTAAATTCATCTATTTTTTGTGGTAAAACTTTACTGATATTTTATTTTAAAAACAAGTTTAGGGTTCTTGCAACCGGGGCTGCAGCCCGCTTAACAAGGGACATGAGTCGAATATCTAATAAGCAAGCACTCTTCTATACAGCACAGGTAGCCATGCAGCCAATGATTGTAGGCCCAAAGGGAAAAGCAAATCTGCTTGTTGAAAGTTGCACCGATTATAATATATTGCATAACAACTTTTTTTTATTTTAAATTTCGAGCATGAAGAAAAATTTTACCCTCACGCTTTTAAAGGCCTGTAGCGTTTTTCTCTTTTTTATTCCGTTCGCCATCATGGCCCAACCGATGGTAGGCACCACCGGGTTCGACAACAATATTGGTACGCTGGCAGCTATAGGAACTTCACCGCAAACCGGCACAGTAGATGGCTACACATTTACACTTTACTCTGGCGGAAATGCTGAGATCACTAATCTTACCAGCCAGGTAAACTTAACCACTACTCCTACCGGATCCGGCGTTTGGCAGTTTACTGCATTACAAGCTTCAGACTTCAGCAGTTTTAAATTAAACCAACTTCGATTCAGGGTTTTGTCTACACCATTTATTGGAAAAAATCTTTCTGTTACGGGTTACAAAAATGGTCTTGCAGTGAGCGGCGCTTTTACAATTTCGCCAACCATTACCGCTATCAACACTACTTATTCTGTAGACCTTAGCAGTATCTCTGGTTTTTTTAATGTAGATGAGTTCAGGCTTCAGCCAAGTGGGTTTAATTCGCAGGGCACATTGGCAATCGAAGATATCACCATTCAGCAAGCAATTGTACTTCCTGTAAAATGGCTCAGCTTTGATGTAAAAAAGGACAAAGGATTTCATCTGCTAAAATGGAAGACAACTTCCGAAATAAACCATGCTCATTTTGAAGTAGAGCAAAGCAGTAATGCCAAAGACTACAGAACTGTAGGCAAAATTATTACCCCTACCCAGGCAGGTAATGTGAATACCTGGGAATTTAAATATCCTGAAAGTAACACCGTGGTATTTTACAGAATAAGGCAGGTTGATATAGATGGCCGTGCCCAGTATTCGGGTACACGCAGGGTAGGAGAAAATATGGAGGCCAATATTGTATTGTTTCCCAACCCGGCAGTAAATATTTTACAGGTAGCTGGCGTACCAGCCGGCACCATAGTGCAGGTTATAGATGCTGCTGGCAGGAGTGTAGGTAATTTTCAACTGGATAGCCAACAAAAAATAAACATTAGCAAACTCCCTCCTGGTCGCTATGCAGTTAGTGTACACTTACCTTCTGGCAAGCAAGTAAAATGGATTCTTAAAAACTAAACTGAATGCGTTAGACGGATATTTTATCGTCGTTCATTTCATACTATTTTCAATTTTAATTCCCTGCAGTATTGCGGGGAATTTTTTTGCCAGGATCCCTTGCATAAATTCTCTTCAACCCGTTAATCTTTCCACTACCCAAAAGCTACTCACCACTGCAATTAAAATAGATACGGGAAACACAATGCGGGAACGGTACCAGGTTTTTTGTTTGAAGGGTCGTATAATCAAAAAAAATAGGGCTGCAATGATGAGCACCTGGCAAATTTCAATTCCCAGATTAAAAAGCAGGATGGAAGTAAAAAATTGGTTGGGAGGAAGCCCTACTTCGTTAAGCGCACTGGCAAAACCGAGGCCGTGTATCAACCCAAAAAGAAAAACCAACAACAGTCGCCAGGGCTTTGATTCTTTGAGGATCAAATTTTCTACCGCAACAAATATGATAGACAGCGCAATGATGGGCTCTACGATAGGCGCAGGAGCCACTATTATATTTTTCATACTCAATGCAAGAGCGATGGTATGTGCTAGCGTGAACGCAGTGGCCTGGTAAACGATGGGCTTCAGTTTGGTGTTGATCAAACAGATGCCAATGATAAATAAAACATGATCTAGCCCCTGTGGAATAATGTGTACAAAGCCAAGTTTAAAATAGTACCAGGCAACTTCATGCACTGGTGCGTTTTGCAACGCATAGTTTATGGTATGCGCATTCACTATCAGTTGCATGCCGGGGATAAGGCCAAACAGCAGTAGTATTTTTTTATAGTGCAGGTGGTGGTTCAAGGCTACAAAGTTTTTAAAGCAAGTTCACTTTCTTTTTGGAGGTCAGCATTTATAACGGGTTGTTGCCTTACGCCAAGCCCCAACATTGTTTTTGCTTTTTGGGCATTGCCTGTTTTTGCATAGATCAAACCTGCAGTGCATAAAAGTCTTGGATTCATGCTATGTGTTTTTAAAGCCTCCTCTACATAAGGCAACGCTTTAGCGAAGTCACCCATTTTATAATATACCCATGCCATGGTTTCGTTTATTTCTATATTTTTTGGACGCCTGTTGTATTCTGCGAGTGCATGGGCAAGTGCTTCTTTATTTTTATTTTGCTGGAGGTAAGCATAGGCCAGTTCCTTATCTGAGTAATGCCCGAGAGAGGGATCATCTTCGGTATTGTTTGTTGTAAGATTCATTTGCCCAATCACTCCCTTGTTTAAAGCAGTTGCTTTTTCTGTTTGGGCATTGTTTAAATAGGCTGCAGCAAGACTCTGTGCAATGTCTGCATCATGACTTACTTTTTGTGCCTGCTCTAAATAATAAACTGCACTATCGAATTGTTTTTTGAAGGTAGCAATGCGACTCATGCCTGCAAGGGCATATGCATAAGAAGGTCTTGCTGCAAGCGATAACTGATATTGATCTCTTGCCCGTGCGAGGTTGCCTGTGCTTTCATACAACCTGCCCAGTTGAGCCCTGCACCATTCCGTTCCTTCCTCTCCTGGTAACCCTGCCTGCACAGCCAGTTCCATAGCATTGATGGCTCCCGGATAATCACCATGTATTTCCCTCAGGTAAGAAATGCGGGAGTAGGAGCGTAGGTCAGGCCTTGCAGATACCATCTTATCAGCAGCATCTACAGCCGCTTCATAATTGCCCATTTCTACATTAGCATCTACCAGCAAACCATGTACAAAGGCGTTATTGCTGTTGATGGTCTCCGCTATTTGTGCCGTGGCTAGTCCTTCTGCAAAATGGTGTTGAGATAATTGCAATA
>JAYTBG010000269.1:0-3809 GCA_043737055.1 Chitinophagaceae bacterium
GGTGCAACCAAGGAATTAGGAACAATTAAGTTTCGTGCCTTCCACGCCTTTCCTAAAAACTTTCCTCCCAGGCCACCGGAATTTTTACCAGCGTGCCTGCACTACTGCCATCTTCCTTTAATTTATCCATCACCTGCACTTCGGTATTAATGTGATGTTCCTTGTTAAATAACTCAATTCGTTTCATTGTTATCTCTATACCGTGCGATTTATTTTTACCGGGGCTTAATTGTTTTTGCTGCGCAGATACCTTGCGGCCCACGCCGTTGTCTTCTACCACACATAATAAAAGTTCATCGCTTTTGTCAATAGAAATTTTGAGCACTCCGCCGGAATCTAGTGGCAGCAATCCATGCAGGATAGCATTTTCTACAAAGGGCTGAATGATGAGTGGCGGTATTTCCAGCAGACCGGGGTCTATGCCTTCTCCAATATGAAGTTCATAATCAAACTTATTCTCGAAGCGAATTCTTTCAATTTGTATGTAGAGCGCTAGCACATCAAGTTCGTCCTGTAAAAGAATTTTTTTCTCCCGGCTATGATCAAGAATTAAGCGTATGAGCTTGGAAAATTTGGAGATGTATTGATTCGCCTTTATGCCCTCGTTGCGGTTGATGAAGGAATTAATGGTATTAAGTGAATTGAAAATAAAATGAGGATTCATCTGGGTGCGCAATGCCGAGTTCTCGAGCTCATTTAATTTTATTTCGTAATCGCTGCGCAGCCTGGCCTCTTTATCTATCCGATCTATGCGGTAGCGATACAATAAATAAACAAGGCCCAAAATACCTGCCAGCACCAGGAGCTTAAACCACCAGGTAGCCGCAAAATGATGGGCAATATAAATTTCAACCTGCTGCCCGTTTTCATTCCAGTTACCCGAACCATTTCTTGCCTTGAGGCGCAACGTATATCGGCCGCCGGGCACATTGGTATACGATCCGGTGCGCTGGTTGCCGGTATAATGCCAATCCTTGTCAAAACCATTCAACAAATAAGCGTATTGAATATCGCCGGTTTCTTCATAGTTAAAAGCACTTATATCAAACGTGAAAAAATTTTGGTCATAGGAAAGACGGATACGCTCAATACCACTGAAAGCCTCTGTAGTTTTCAATGGAGTATCATAGACCCTGAAACTTGTAAGGTATGGAGTGGGTGGAACTTCATTTGCCCGGAGCATAGATTTATTAACTTCAAAGTAACCTTTGTTACTACCAACTAGTATGTTGCCGTTTGCAGCATGCACGAGGCTACGGCTAAACAACTGAACATTCGAAAATCCTTCTTTTTCACCCAGCAACACAATTTTACCGGTTTTTATCTGCATAGAACCCATCAGCCGGTTGCTGCAAAACCATAGCTGTTCTCCATCCGGTAAAATTCCTCTCACCTCTGTTAGCCCAGGGTTCACAGATCCCACACGAAAAAGTTTGCCAGCAGTTTGATTCTCCAAAATCACAATGCCTGCATTCGTTGCAAGAAAGAGATCATTCTCCTGCCTGCTGATCTTATAAACAGTTTTTAAATCGCCAATAAAAGATAATGCAGCAGATCTGTCACTTAGCTTTTTTTGAAGCACATCGTACTCGTACAGTCTTCCATCATTTGTAGCGAGCCATATATTTTTTCTTTTATCAAAACAAATACTGCTGATATTTCTAAGTTTAAAAACAGGATTTAAGCTATCTGTACGGTAAGAGAAATATTGAAATGTTTTTGCGTCAAAAATTCCCGGTGTTCCAAAGCCAATGAGGAAAATATTTCCATCCGGCAATTGTAAAAGATCGGTAATGCCGTCATCATCCAGAGGATAAGGTTTGCTTACCCGGCTGAAACAAATGAATTTACCGGTCTGCTTTTCGTAGCGTGCAAGACCAAGACGGTTGGTGCCCATCCAGATATATTTACCATTGACATCCGGCAGGCCAGCATGCGTGTATTCCAGCGGAGCATTTTTTCCCGTAACCTTAATGCCACGATAATTTTTATGCAAACCGGTTTTGTAATTATAAAAAGACGGGCCCATGTCTGTACCTATCAGCAGGGTTATACTATCTGAAACAGTAATACTTAGCACCGAAGACCTTTGCAGTGCTGAAGGTATATGATCGTTGCCAGCGGTAAACTTTACTGCGTTGTAATCCGGATTAAAATGATATACACCTTTGCCCGATGTTCCCACCCAGATATTATGTTGCCTGTCTTCAAATACGCAAAGTGCACTGTTGCCTTCAAATCCGTAAGGGTTGTCAGGATCTTCTTTAAAAAGGGAAATTTTATTCTCTACAGAACGAAATTCGGCAAGTCTGAAATAAAAAGAGGCCAGCCAGATACGGCCGCGGGAATCTCTTAAAATATCGTAGACTGTATTGTATCGTATGCTGTCACTTTTGCCCAATACACCGGGCACGGCAGCAATCAACTTCGTTTTAATATTCATTTTAAGCACACCATGCGATAAGGTGCCGCAAAGTATTTCCTGCTCATTCAGTTTCTCAATGCCATACATATTGGGGCTTTTGCCATCAATAAAAGCAGCAATACTATCCAGCAAGTGTGTTTTTGTATTTACCACAAACAGAGGAATGTTTCCACTGGTACTGGCAACCAGCAACTCATCGGAGAAGAATTTCAACCTGCGTATGCGTCTTAAGGTTCCCCTCAGTTTTGATAATGTATTGAGATTCTCCCATTTTTTTTGGTTGTACAGGTACCGGATCACTCCCTTATCGCAGGCTACATATATGTTACCGTCCTTGTCTTCTTCAAAGTCATTAACCGAAAATTTATTTACATCTCTTGAAGCTTCATCTGTAGAATCAAAATGCAGAAAGCTTTCTGTTACAAAATCATATTGTACTACTCCGGCTGCAGTACCTATCCACAAATCGCCTTTGCGACTGCTGTATAAACTAATGATGCTATTGGATGGCAGCCCCGATTTTTCGCTGGTGTAATAAAAGGATTTAATAGAATAGCCATCATATCGGTTAAGGCCATTTGGCGTGGCAAACCACATGAAGCCGTACCGGTCCTGAGCAATGGCAGTCACCCGTGCATCGCTCAAGCCCTTGTCTAAAAACAGTTGAAAAAATTTGTAGGAGGTTTGTGCGGTGAGCGAATTGACCAGGAGCGTACAGCATAAAGTAATCAGCCATCTCATTAATTGAAAATACGACCTAAATCTATTCCTTAAACAAAATCCGTTAACCCAAATGACCCTTTTGTTAACTCAAACGCTATAATGCCGTTGGTCATGAAAAAAATAATGGTAAAATCATCACTTTTACCAATCTTATTTCAAGGCACTTTTAGGCGCTTCTTCCCACACAAATATTGAAAAAGGCGAGAACATATTGTTTTATAGTGGCACTGCTCTCCTTTGCAGGTATAACACTTGCGCAGGCACAATTTGAGGGCGTGCGTGCAGATAGCTGGGAAAAAGTGCAGAAGGATAAAAAGGGAACAATCACTTGCCTTTGGTACGATATAGAACCGTTTATTTACCGCAGTGGTAATAAGATCGTAGGCGTAGAGTATGAGCTGATGGAAGGGTTTAAACAATATCTTAAAACAAATTACGATGTTGAATTGCAGATTGACTGGGTAGATGCCGGGGCATTTGAAAATATATATCCTTTCATTGCAGGCTCCGATAAAAAGGGATTGTTTGGATTGTCTTTTTATTCTATTACGGAAGAGCGCAAGAAAGAAATAAAGTTTTCTCCGCCATACATGCCCGACCTGAATATAATATGCAGTAACTATAACCTGCCTACATACAACAGCGATACCGCATTTATAAG